>JAZNVY010000156.1:0-2748 GCA_045593105.1 Eubacteriales bacterium | reverse complement strand
CACGAAAATCTCTACAACCGCGCTCTGGAACGCCGCGTCTCCATGACCTATACCGCCACCAATATGGACGAGCTCAAGGAGATCGCAGCCACCAAGCCCGGCTTTATCCGCGCTATGTGGTGCGGCGAGGAAGAATGTGAGCTGAAACTGAAAGAAGAGGCTGATATTTCTTCCCGGTGTATGCCCTTTGAGGATCAGGAGCAGGTCAGCGAGACCTGCGTCTGCTGCGGAAAACCGGCCAAGAAACTGGTTTACTGGGGCAAAGCATATTAAGACTTTCAAAAAAGGCACAGACCGCAGAAAAAGAAATTTAAAAACACCATTTTGCGTCTGCCCTCTCTTTTTAAGGAGGGGACAGTCAATTGTGGTGGAGGGATTGTTATAAAAGGAAAAAATACGGCCCTCGGGCCGTATTTTTATTAAACTTTTCTGCTTTCCGCCAAAACGCTCTCTACCGTACCAATGTACGCCGACGAGACCGTTTTGACGAAATCTGCACTCTTTTTTGACAGTCTTCCTTGCAAAATATTTGCCCATGCCTGCAACATTTTTACCGACTGAATCGTATTACTTAGAGAGGGGGATCTTCTATGGCCTATACCGAAGAACAAATGCGGCAGATCGTCGCAGAATACGGCCCGTGCATCTGGCGGCTGGCTTTGATGCAGCTGCGCTCCAAGCACGATGCGGAAGATATCTACCAAGAGGTCTTTCTCCGACTGATCCGTCATGATCCGCAATTTGAAAGTCCGGCGCATCAAAAAGCATGGTTGATCCGGGTGACCGTCAACTGCTGCAAAGATCTTTTGAAAAAGCGGCACCGCCGGGATCTCCATTTGGAGGATTGGGATCAACTGCCCGACCAACCGGCAGGAAACAGCGCCCTTTATCTGGCGCTGGATCAGTTATCCGAAAAACAACGTATGATGATCCACCTCTATTACTACGAAAACTACAAGACGGAGGAGATCGCCCGAATGCTGGAGATGAACGCCTCCACTGTACGGAGCACCCTCAAGCGCGCCAGAAAACGGCTGAAGGATCTGATGGAAGGAGGTTTTGAGGATGTTTGAGAAACAGTACAAAAAATACTGCCAAGAAATGACTCCCTCCCCTGCATTAGAAAAAGAAACCGTTGCGCTGATGCAGGAGGCTCAAAACCACCGCACCGCACCGCCTCCCCAACCGCTGCGGTGGAGACCCGCCGTCGTGCTTCCCATCGCCGGGACTGCGGCGGCAGCCGCCATCGCCCTGGTAATTACCGGCGGATGGCTCTTGCGCGGTGACGGCGATACCTTCAACGATACCTTTACGGAAGATTTTGATAGCGTCTTTGAATCCATAGAGGACGAAGAGCAAGCGCCCGGTACCGACGACGGAGAAATCTCCGATGAAATGCAACCGGATGATTCTGCCGATAAAGAAATTCCCGAGGAGGACGGGCTCAAATCCGATTCGGATGAAGATCAATCCAATCAAAATGACCTCAAAGACGAGGACGAAAAGAGCAACCCTTCCGAAAAGCCGGAGCAAGACCAGCTGAAGGAAGAGCCCTCGGAAGGAACTTCATCCGTGCCGGACGACGAGGATGAAAAGAAGGAGGAAAACCAATCCTCAACACCTCCGTCCTCCGATTCCGACGATGCCGATAAGTCCGATGATGCGGAGATCCCCACCACACCTATCGATCCCTATGGCCCGGAGGTCAGCCACGAAAAAGGCATTGATACCTATCTCTCCATTCGGGAATTCATCGATGCACTGGCCAAAAAAGAGACCACCGGATACGGAAAAAATTATTACAACGCCCGGGAACTTTTGATCGTCCCCAATCTTTTGCCGGACGGTGCCCGATTCCGCCATCTCCACCTCAACACCAAAAACGGAAAATATAATTACTCCTATTACTTCGCGAAGGACGGTCAGGACTATATCATTGATATTGAGATCAATGCCAAGACCCCCAAAAACCTCAACGAACTGCGATTGATGAAGCAAGATATCGCAAAAGAGGAGATCCTCTCTGCGAAAAAGGACGATCAGCTTTTCTTCCTTTTCGGCAAGCAGGACGAGGTGACCGTCACCCTGACAGACGTACACGCCGCCAACCGCCTCACCGAGGAAGAGACCGCAACGCTTCTTTCCCAATTCAAGCTGGAGCGTTGCACCCTGACGAATAACATTATTGAGATGAAATATTAAGGAGAATACCAGTATGACAGTTAAAGAATTTCACCCATGGGAAGGATACGTCAAGCCCTTCCGCATCTTTGGAAACCTCTATTTTTGCGGCACCAAGCCGGCCAGCACCCATCTGATCGACACCGGAGACGGTCTGATCCTCATCGACCCCGGCTATCCTTTAAGCCTCTACTTAGTCATCCAGAACATCTGGGAGTTGGGTTTCGATCCCAAGGACATTAAGTACATCATCAACACTCACGGTCACTTTGACCACTGCGGTGCTACCCGGGCTTTGGCGGAAATGACCGGCGCCAAGACCTTCCTGGGTGCGGAAGACCTCACCTACGTCAACGGCGAGACCGATCTGCATCTGGCCGGGCGCAGAAGCGACCCCGCCAACTGCTTCCAGGAGATTTTCACCCCGGACGTCCTGCTGCACGACGGAGACCATATCGTCCTCGGTAATACCGACATCCTCTGCTACGCCGCTCCCGGTCATACCCCCGGCACCATGGCATTCTTCTTCAACGTGACCGACGGCAAGCAGACCCTGCGTGCCGGAAT
>JAZNVY010000155.1:0-9914 GCA_045593105.1 Eubacteriales bacterium | reverse complement strand
GGCTTCTCTGGGAAAGGAGGGGGAACGGTGATCACTCTTTCTGAGATCGCGGCAGGAAAACGGGTGGTTCGTTCCGTTTCCGAGCCCCAATTTGACAAGCAATTTGACGTGATCGTATGCGGACTGGGGACGGCCGGCTCTCTGGCGGCGCTGTTTTCGGCAGAAAACGGTCTTTCCGTCCTGGGGATCGAGCCGTTCACCTGTATGGGCGGAACACATACCGCCGGGGGGATCGGTAACCATTATTTTGGTTGCCCCGGCGGACGCTATGAAAGGATGGATCAGGCAGTTTCGGAGTTTGCGGCGCGCTATACCTGTACCCCGCAGGAGAGCCGAAAACTTCTGCTGGAGCAGGCGCTGGAAAAGCAGGGAGCAGAGCTGCTTTATGAGGCGTCCGTCTGCGGCGTTTATTTGCAGGAAAATACCGTGATCGGGGTACGGGTACTGACCGACCGAGGTTTTCTTGATTATCGGGCAAGGCTTATTATGGACTGTACCGCCGAGGCGCATATTGCGGTGATGGCAGGGTGCAAAACAGAATGCGGCAGAAGCTTGGATGGGCAGATGCAGCCCTATTCCGTCGTTTCCATGACGTACGACGGAAAAAAATACGGCTATACCAATATCGATTTCGGACGGGTGGATCAAACCGATCGTACCGCGCTTTCAAAAGCCATTCTCTTTGCGCGCTCCTATCCCATGCAAGAGGGGCATCAGAATAAAGAACGGATTGCCCAGATGCCGATGATGGGCTTTCGGGAAGGCAGACGGATCTGCGCCGAAGAGATGGTCACCATAGAAGATCTCTTTGCGGATCGGCAGACCAAGACGCCGATGTTTTATTCCTATGCGGATCTGGATAAGCACGGCTGGGATCTGGCATTCGACGGCGCGGCGCTGGGCGATTGGGCCATCGGCGCCAACCTGGGCGCCTATAACGTGACGGTGGCGGTGCCTTATCAAGCCATCCTCCCCAAGGACTACGACGGACTATTGGTGCCTTGCCGCGCCTTGGGGGTGGATCGGGATATTTCCAGCTGTGTGCGGATGCTTCCCGATATGAAAAAACTGGCGGAGGTCGCCGCCGAATGGGCGACCCTTGCCATCAAGCAGGGCAAGGGCTTAAGGGAGGTCTCTTATCCGGAATTGAGGCAAAAACTCCTGCAAAGCGGTTGTCTGAAGGAAAGCGATAACCGCGGCGTGGTGATCGACTATAAAAAGGCGTCCGGAATTCCTGCAGAACCGGTTATTTGGATCACGGATCCGTCAAAACTGGAAGAACGGCTGAAAACGCTGACGCCCGGCCAGGCCATCTGGTCGGCTAAAAGGATCGGTGCATCTGCGTTGCCGTATCTGCGCGCACTTTTGCAAGCCGAGGACGAAAACACCGCTAAGCACGCCGCCTTCGCCTTGGCGATTTTGGGAAACAGCGAGGGGAACGCGGTGCTGAGGCAGATGGTGGTTGAGCGGGACGGCGTAATGCTGCAGGATTGCCGCAAGAATAATAACCTGCGTGGGTGCATGGCGATCTATTGGCTGGGCAGATTGGCCGATAGAACCATTGCAGAGGAGCTGATCCGCCTGATCCGCGATCCCCTTGAGCAGCGGCGTGCCGTCTATCAGAAGGATGCGCTGTTGACCCGTTATAAGATCAAGGATTTCGACGGTGTCTATTTTCAGTTTCTTTCCCAAGCGGTGATGGCGTTGGTGCGTATTGGCGACGCCCATCCCGACCTGCGCCCGCAGATTCGCGAAGGGTTTCTCTCTGCTTTTTCGACAGAGGATTATTATCGGCGTGTCACCCAACGACCCGTAGAGAGCAGCGAGGGAAATATGGTCTTGACTTTGAAAAAAGCTGCCTTCGCCGCAATCGAAAAATGGAAATAAAAAAGGAGCATTGAAATGCTCCTTTTTTATTCGATGCTTTTTTGTAATTGTTTTGGAGAAACCCCCATGATTTTTTTGAAATTACGGTAAAAGGTAGAGAAGTCTTCGTATCCGCACAGTCCGTAGATGGCAGTAATTTTATAGCCTTCTTTGATATACTCGACGGCTTTTTTTATACGGCATAGATTTAGATATTGATGGAAGGAGTAACCGGTTAATTGAGAAAAGAGTGTGCAGAAATTACTTTTGGACATGGTGGAGCGTCGGGAGATCTCATCCAAATAGATGGGCTCTTGATAGTTTTCCTCAATGTAACGGACACAATGAAGGACAAACTGCTTATTGGTTTCAAAATGATCTAAAAAACCTCCCCGTTCCTTTTCAAAGTAGTTTCGGGCAAGAAACGTGACCAATAAGAGGGCGTAAGCCTGCATGGTTTCCCCGTATCCCAAAGGCTTTGCGTTGAATTCTGAGATCATTTGATCCATGAGTGTTTCAATATAAAGGATATTTTCTGCTTCAACCGTTACTTTTGGACGAAGGCTTTTATCTTTCCCCAGATTGCGGAGAAAGTTCAAAGCCAGTCGGTTTCCGCTGTGGGGCGCGCCGAGAAAATCCGGCATAAAGGAAAAGGAATAAAATACTGTTTCCGGTTGGGGAGAAATATAATGGGCAGTTTCCGGCGGAATAATAAACATATCCCCTTGGACGAGGGTGGAGGATTCGTTTTCCAGAAAGTGAACCAACCCGCCCTTTAAGATATAATAAATCTGAAAATAAGCGTGGGTATGAGGCTTTTGCGCCTCAAAGGAATGCTCTACCTTATGAATATGAAACTGTTCGTCAGAATTTTTATAATATGATAATACGAAATTTTTAATATCCATTTTCTGCACTCCTTTGGTCTCATTCTATCATGAATTTGTGAAATATGCAATATATTTGATACATTATGCAATATTTTGTGATAATTCTATGCTAAAATGAAGAAAAGGAAGTGAAATGATGAAAATTGTGGCATTAAACGGTCTTTTAGGCTATGGCTATTCAGAAGAGTCCTTGGAATTGGCTTTTTCAGAAAAGGTGGACTATCTTGGGGTAGACGCAGGATCTACCGATCCCGGACCCTATTACTTAGGAAGCGGAACTTCGTTTACCGACCGAAATGCGGTCAAGCGTGATCTTTCCTTGGCATTACCCAAGGCGCTCATGCATGGGGCTCCTTTTATCATCGGGACTGCCGGCGGTGCCGGAAGTGCGGTTCACGTCGCCTGGCTAAAGGAAATCCTATTAGAGATCGCGGCGGAAAAGGAACTGCATTTTACGCTGGGCATTGTGGAAAGCGACGTAGCGAAGGATTATGTTCTGGAAAAGCTGGAGGCAGGCAAGCTTCATCCTATGAGCGAAGCGTTCCGGGCAGGCAGAGAGGACGTGGAAGCCTCCACCCGTATCGTCAGTCAGATCGGTATTGCGCCCATTATTGAGCTTTTGAAGCAGGGGGCAGAGGTGATCCTCTGCGGCCGTGCCTGTGATACTGCGATTTACGCCGCGCCCTGTATCTATCGGGGCTACGATCCCGGACTTGCCTTTCATATGGCAAAGATTATGGAATGCGGTGCAATGTGCTCCGAGCCGGTTGCAGCGGCAGACGTGATGCAGGCGTATATGGAAAAGGAATATTTTATGCTTCGTCCTGCCAATCCCATCCGCCGTTGCACCGTGGATCGGGTTGCGGCACATACCCTCTATGAGCAGACCAATCCCTATTTGATTTTTGAGCCGGACGGCGTTTGCGATCTTTCCGCCTCCCGTTTCGAGCAGGTGGACGAGCGCACCGTTAAAGTCTCCGGCTCCACCTTTCGTGAAGCAGAGCAAAAAACCTTAAAACTGGAGGGAGTCCGTCTTTCCGGGTATCGAACCCTTTGCTTTGCCAATATCTACGACTCGGAAACGATCCGGCATATAGATGAAATGATCCGGACGGTGACGGAGTTTGTGCAAGAAAATACCAAGGGAAGACTGGAAGAAGGAAGTTATTCCATTCGATTTCGTAAAAGCGGAGGAGCAGAGTCCTCCATGGGGATTTTAATAGACGTTTTGGGCAAGAGTCAGGAGATTTCCGATGAGATTTGCGCTTTGGTAAGGAGCCGGATGCTTCATTGCGATTATCCCGGCAGACGTTCCACCGCCGGAAACCTTGCGTTCCCGTTCTCGCCGTCGGATATTCACGTAGGGGAAGTTTATGAATTTTCTGTCTTTCATCTGGCAGAGGTGGAGTCCTTGCTGGAAACTGCCAAAATTTCTATGGAGGAGGTCTGAAGTCTTGAAAAAACTGATTGATTATACGAAAATTCTTCGCAGTAAAAACGCCGGACCTCTTTTTATCACCTTCGATCTGATCTTTCCTTCAGCGGAAGAGATGAACTACGTGGCGGAGCGGCTGAAAAAAGAAGAGATCGCCAAAGCGTATGAGGTGGATGTAAAAAACATCGAGCTGATCTCTTATCAAGTAGTGAATTCCATCAAGATCACCTTTCCTCGCAAAAACATCAGCGGAAGCTTGGCGGATGATGATATTTACGGCTGCCAGCAGCATATCCCCTTAGCAAATATTGAACTTTAAGGAGAAACGATATGACGGAATATTTAAAACAGCACGAAGAAAAACTGAAAAAGATGATCGTCCCTCAGACAAAGAAGGAGGACTTTGAAGCGTTTTGGTCGGAGCAGGTGGCGTTTCTGCATACCGTTCCGTTGGAGGTTCAAAGGGAAGTCATGGATACTCCCTATGAAAAGAGCTTTCGTTCTTGGAAATTGACGTATAATACCCATGATAAGACGGTGATCGAGGCGATCTTTTCCTGTCCTGCTGACCGTAAAGAGGGAGAGAAGCTTCCATGCGTGGTGATCTTTCACGGAGGAGACGGAGGCGGTGCCAAGAGACTTTATCCGGATTTTTTGGCAACCGGTGTCTGTTGCCTTGCTATGGATGTACGGGGACAGTGCGGAACGACCTTGGATCAGGCAGAATACCGTAGTGGGGACTATATGACGGGTTTGATGACCCGGGGAATCTTTGAAAAAGAAGAATGTTATCTGCGTAATATCTATCTGGATGCAGTCCGGGCGATGGACGTGGCTGCTTCTTTGGACGAGGTGGATCCTGCGCGCATGGTAACCTATGGCGGAAGCCAGGGCGGTGCCCTCTCTGTGGCTGCTTCAGCGCTCAGCGGAAAAAGTAAGAAATGCTATACCGCCATCACCAGCTATAATTGCCTTGCTCAGCGTGTGGAGGCAGGGAGCGGTGTCTTTAACCGGGTACGGGATATGATCTGGAAGTATCCCGAGACCGCCGACCGCATATTGGAAAACCTCACCTATTTCGATATAAATAATATGATCTCTCTTTTAGAGCCCCCTCTTGATATATGCTTGGGGCTTTCTGATCCGATTTGTTTGCCTCATTTTGTGTACTCTGTTTATCATCATGCTCCCGGCTCTAAAAAGCTTCGTATGTATCCTTTTACACCTCATAAGGTGCGGCAGGACTATTTGGAAAGTATTCATCAGGAGTTGGCGGCATTATGATTTCGATCAAAACCTATGAAGAGGCACTTTTTGAAACGATCAAAAGAGGGGCGACGGAGATTTCCCCGGATGTCAGGGATGCTTTTATCAAGGCGATAGAAAAAGAAAGTAATCCCGATGCGAAAAAGGGGCTTGAGGCGACCCTTCGCAGTATGGAGTTCTCTGAAAAAAGAGAAAATCCCCTTTGCGTGGATACCGGCTGGCCTATTTTCTATTTTAAAGTGGGCAACGACTGTCAGTTAGAGGGCGGATTTGTGGAATTGGAAAACGCCGCCCGCAGGGCAGTGGCGAAAGCCACCGAGTTGGGGTATCTGAGAGCCACCATGAAGCATCCCCTCACGGGCTTTGATCCGGGGAATAATATCGGGATGAATATCCCGGATTTTACATACCGGTTTGTCGATGGGGACTTCATTGAAATGTCTTATGCTGCCAAAGGCGGCGGAAGCGAATGCTTCGGCGGAACGCGGCATCGTATCGTCGCCTTTGCCGATGGTATTCAGGGGATCGAAAAGTTTGTTTTGGATAGCTTTGCGGCATCAGCTCGGGCAGGGGCAGTCTGTCCGCCCTCCGTTCTTGGTATCGGCATTGGCGGTACTGCAAACGTAGCAGCAAACCTTGCAAAGGAGGCGGCCTGCCTTCGTACGGTGGGGTCACGTCATTCCGATCCGATGTTTGCAAAAATCGAGGAGGATCTTTATCGTGCTATTAATAGCCTCGGCATCGGGATTTTGGGTGCCGGAGGAGATACCTCTGTATTGGCGGTACACGTGGAGTATGCGTATACGCATATTGCGGGGATCGCTTGTGCTACCAGTACAAACTGTATGGTGGCAAGGCGCGCTTCTTCCCGCATTGATGGGGATGGCAAAGTGACTAAAATGATAAGCCCGAATTGGTTTGGAGAACGATAATATGGCAGAGTTTCATTTAACGGCTCCTCTGACGGAGGAGGACGTAATAAAGCTAAAGATTGGCGATGTGGTTTATATCAGCGGTGATTGCTTCACCTGTCGTTCCAGATTGCAAAAATACGTCTTTGACGAGGGAAATTCCGTGCCTTTCGATACCGATGAGCGGAATGTCCTGATCCATAACGGTCCCATCGTCATTAAGGAGGATGGAAAGTGGAAGTTGATGTCTTTTATGCCTACTTCCAGTATCCGTTTTGAAAAATGGGGCGCAAAGAGTGTTTCGGAATGGGGCTTGCGGATGATCGTGGGAAAGACGACTATGGGCAAGGCGACTGCAGAAATGATGCGAGAGAAAAAATGCGTCCACGTTTCCCCCCGAAGCGTCAGCCCCAATCTCTGGATCGACTCCATTGAGGTGGAGGACGTCCACCTTTTTGATGAATTGGGCAGTATTGAAGCGGCATGGTTTTTCAAGGTTCATGAATTGGGTCCCTTTGTCGTGGATATTGATTGCGAAGGAAATAACTTTTTCGATCAACTGGACGAGGAGATCGAGGGGCGAAAGAAAACCGCCCTTAAAGAGCTGGGAATTGATCCGGATTTTGAATTTACAAAACTATATTAATAAAAATACGGGTTTTGCTTGGTGCAAAACCCGTATTTTTATTACTGCTTCATCAAGATCTTGACGCCGTCTTTGCCGTCTTCCAGTACGACGCCCATGGCGGCAAGCTGATCCCGGATCTCATCGGCACGGGCAAAGTTCTTGGCAGCTCTTGCAGCCGTCCGCTCTTCCACAAGGGCTTTCACCTCTTCGGGGATCTCCACTTCCTGCTCGCCGGTGACGATATTCAGCACGCCGGTCAGCTCTAAGAAGAGCGCCTTCATGGCGTTGAGGAACGCCAAGGAATGGGTGTCTGCCAGCTGGGTATTGATCCAGCGGGTCAGATCAAAGATGGCGGAGAGGGCGTCGGCGGTGTTGAGGTCGTCGTCCATCTTCTCCAAGAACTTCTCCTTAAAGGGATCCATCTCCTTGAGGAGTGCTTCTTCCTCGGCGGTCAGTTTGCCCGTAGAGGATTTGATGGAGTACTCCAGATTGTTTTTGGTGGTGTAAAGACGCTGCAGGCTGGCCTTGGCGGCTTCCAGCACGTCCTTGCTGTAGTTGATGGGGCTTCTGTAGTGAGAGGAGAGCATAAAGAGGCGGATGGCTTCGTAGCCGTAGGCTGCCGCCGCATCCCGGACGGTAAAGAAGTTACCGGCGGATTTGCTCATCTTGCGGTTATCCACGTTGATATGGCCGTTATGCAGCCAGTAATGGGCGAAGTCACAGCCGTTGGCCGCCTCACTCTGGGCGATCTCGTTTTCATGGTGGGGGAAGATCAGGTCTACGCCGCCGCAATGAATGTCGATGGTCTTACCGAGGAACTTGCAGGCCATGGCGGAGCACTCAATGTGCCAGCCGGGACGACCCATACCCCAGGGAGATTCCCAGGCAGGCTCGCCGGGCTTCGCCGCTTTCCAGACGGCGAAGTCCATGGGATCCTCTTTGAGGTCGTTGACGTCGATCCGCGCACCGCTCTCCAGCTGATCCATGGGCAGGTGGGAAAGCTTGCCGTAGCCTTTGAACTTTTTGGTGGAATAAAAGACGTCGCCGCCGGACTCGTAGGCGTATCCCTTTTCGATGAGATCCTCGATGATATGGATGATATCGCCGATGCAATGGGTGGCACGGGGATGGACGGTGGCCTTACCGACGCCCAAGCCTTCCGCGTCGGTGTAATACTCCGCGATGAAGCGGTCGCCCAGCTCCGCCAGGGTGCAGCCCTCTTCATTAGATTTTTTGATCATTTTATCGTCCACGTCGGTGAAGTTCTGGACGAATTTGACCTTATAGCCCCGATACTCAAAGTAACGGCGGAGCACGTCGAAGGTGATGAAGGGACGGGCGTTGCCGATATGGAAATAGTTATAGACGGTAGGACCGCAGGCATACATCAGCACCTTACCGGGGGTGATGGGCACGAATTCTTCTTTCTGACGGGTCAGGGTGTTAAAAAGTTTCATATTATTTATCCTCCAATTTCTTTTCAAGTTCTGCAATGCGCTCGGTTAACCGGGCAAATTCCTGGGCGATGGGGTCGGGGATATGGACTTGATCCAGATCGTCCTCCACCTTCTGCCCGTTCTGCCGGACGATGCGCGCCGGGACGCCCACCGCCGTGGAATGGGGCGGAATGGCCTCCAGCACCACCGCGTTGGCGGCGATCTTACTGTGACTGCCGATGGTAAAGGGGCCTAAGATCTTGGCACCGCTTCCCACCATGACGTGATCCTCCAGGGTGGGATGGCGCTTACCGGTATCCTTACCGGTACCGCCCAAGGTCACCCCTTGGTAGAGCATACAATAATCTCCGATGACGCAGGTCTCGCCAACGACGATGCCGGTCCCGTGGTCGATCACCAGCCCTTTGCCGATCTTGGCCGCCGGATGGATCTCCACGCCGGTACGGAATTTGGCGTACTGGGAGACCCACCGGGCTAAGAATAAGCAACGGTGCCGGTAGAGCCAATGCGCCAGGCGGTAGAAAAGCACCGCGTGAAAGCCGTTATAAAGTAAAAAGATCTCCGCCTTACTCCGGGCGGCCGGGTCTCGCTCTTTAAAGGCGGCGAGATCCTCCCGTATCTTCTTAAACATAGTTACCTCCAATAAAAAACGCCCCTGCAAATTGCAGAGGCGCAGAAAAAACTCAGCACGGTCCCACTCTGATTTTAAGCAGACGAAAAGATCGGTCTGCTTTCTCGAGTTCCCGATAACGGGGGAAACCGCCCTCCACTCGTGCAGAGGGACTACAACTACGGAGCGCACGCTTGGGGAAGTTTCTGCCTATCGGGCTTTCAGCCGCCGACCCGACTCTCTGAAAGGGGAAAGTTCCTTACTATTTCCGCAGGTTCTATCCTATTATATGATATGCAACGACAAATTGCAAGCCTAAAATAATTGCTTTTATTGAAAAAAATAAGAAATATTTGGATTTTTTTAATTTTCTTCACACTTTTTTCATGAAGTTGAGGTATAATAGCCTTAGAAACTTAATCAGGAGGGTAAAAACCGATGAATGAATATAATTTTGATCCTTTGACTGGCGAACCGATCAAAAAGGATTTGCCGATGGAAGAAAAAGCAGAGGTTACCGAAGCGTCCCCCGCAGAAAAGGAAGCTCCGGCGGAGCAGACCACCTATCATTACGTCCGCCCGGAATTCGGCGAGACGCATTTTAATGAGCCGGAAGCTCCTAAGGAGGAAGCGGCATATTCCTATGCACAGCCGGAGCCGCCTAAGGAGGAGCCGGTCTATACCAATCCCTATGGACAGTCTGCATACGGCGGTGCTTATTATCAGCCCCCCAAGAAGCAGCCCAAGCCCAAGAAGGAGCCCAAGCCCATTACCACCAAGATCTTTATCCCGGTGATCGCGGCGGTGGCGGTGTTTTCCTTGGTGCTGGGTCTGGTCGGCGGCGTGGTGGG
>JAZNVY010000154.1:0-2740 GCA_045593105.1 Eubacteriales bacterium | reverse complement strand
TCAAGTCCGCTTGCAGATGAATTATGAAAAAGAAGAGGCTTCCGACCGATTGGCCGGCCTGACTTTTGTGTTGAGCGGCGGATTAGATAGCATGAGCCGCGATGAAGCAGGTGCTGCCATCGAGAAATTGGGCGGAAAGGTTTCCGGCTCGGTTTCTAAAAAAACTTCTTATTTAATATTAGGGGATAAACCCGGCAGTAAATTGACCAAGGCGCAAGCGTTGGGTGTCCCGGTCATCGAGGAAGATGAATTTTTGAGAATGATCAATACGGAGGGTGAAGAATGAAAGAATATGAGATCGTAGTCGGCCTGGAGGTTCATGCCGAGCTGAATACCAAAACCAAGATCTATTGTTCCTGTAAAAATAGCTTTGGCGGCGAGGTCAATACCCAGTGCTGTCCTGTCTGTACCGGTATGCCCGGTGCTTTGCCGGTGCTGAATCAAAAGGTGGTGGAGTATGCCATCCGCATGGGGCATGCCACCGGTTGTAAGATTCATACCATGCTGAAGCAGGATCGTAAGAATTACTATTATCCCGATCTGCCTAAGGCTTATCAGATCTCCCAGTTTGATATTCCGCTCTGCTACGATGGCGGCGTAGAATTCATGATGAATGGAGAGACCAAGCGCGTGGGCATTACCCGGATCCATATTGAGGAGGATGCCGGCAAGCTGTTGCATCAGGATGGGATTCCTTATTCTTTGGTAGATCTCAACCGTTGCGGCGTGCCTTTGATCGAGATCGTTTCTGAACCGGATATGCGTTCTTCCCAGGAGGCGCGTGAATATCTGGAGACTATCCGCACCATCCTGATGTACATCGGTATTTCCGACTGTAAGATGCAGGAAGGCTCTATCCGTTGCGACGTCAACGTTTCGGTCCGCCCCAAAGGCTCTGAGAAGTTCGGTACGCGCTGTGAGATGAAGAACATCAATACCTTTAGCGGTGCGCAGCGTGCTATTGATTATGAGGCGGCACGCCAGATTGAGATCCTGGAGAATGGGGGAGAGATCTTCCAGGAGACCCGCAGATGGGACGACGAAAAGGGTGTCAACGTCCTGCTTCGTTCCAAGGAGGATGCTCAAGATTATCGCTATTTCCCCGAACCGGATATTCCGCCGGTGATGCTGGAGCAGACCTGGATCGATCAGCTGAAGGAAGAAATTCCCGAAATGCCCAATGAAAAGACCAAGCGCTATGTGCTGGAATATCATCTGCCGGAGGTGGATGCCGGGATCATTGCGAGAAACTATGAGCGCGCGGTGTACTTCGATGCCTGTACGGCAATTGATGCAAAGCTCGCCAAGAATGCAGCGAACTGGATCCTGGGTGATATCTCCAAGTATCTGAACGATAAAAACGAGGAGATCAATCTGTTCCCGGTTCGTCCGGAACGGTTGATGGCGCTCTTGCAGTTGGTGGATAAGGGGACGATTTCCGGTAATGCCGCTAAAAAGGTTCTGGCGATCATGCTGGAGGATGAGGCTGAACCGATGACGATCGTGGAGCGCGAGGGTCTGATCCAGAATAGCAACGAGGATGAGATGGCTGGTATCGTCGATGCAGTATTGGCAGCCAATCCTTCTACCATCGAGGAGTATCGCAACGGACGCACCAACGTATTGGGCTTCCTGGTCGGTCAGTGCATGAAGCAGTCCAAGGGAAAAGGAAATCCCAAAATTATCAACCAGCTTTTGATGGAACGTTTGAAATGATGAAATCGGGAGGCGAAAACAGCCGTTTTCGCCTCCTGGAAAAAAATATAAAAAAGTCCTTGACTATGAGGAATTACTATGCTATAATCTTTTATACCTGCCGTAGGGCTTATTTTTTTGTGCAAAAATTTGCCCTCCAATATTAATGCAGGGAGGCCAAAATAACAGGAGGTGCCGCAAAGATGAGAGTCAAGATTACGCTGGCTTGCACGGAGTGCAAACAAAGAAATTACGACACAATGAAGAACAAGAAGAACGACCCCGACAGACTGGAAATGAACAAGTACTGCAAGTTCTGCAAAAAGCATACCTTGCATAGAGAAACCAAGTAAGTTTCCAAGTTTATAAAGGAGGACGCAATTATGGCAGAGAAAGCTAAAAAGAAGTCCGTCTTTTCCAGAATCGGAAACTGGTTCCGTGAAGTTCGCATTGAGATGACCAAGAGAATTATTTGGCCCACCTTTAAGCAGGTGCTGAATAATACCCTGGTGGTTGTTGTATGCGTACTGGTAGTCGGTGTGTTTATCTGGATATTCGACTGGCTTTTCTTTACCGGTATTCAGGCGCTGACCAATTGGTTGGGCGGCTTGATTGGTTAATTTGATTTTTTCAGAAAGGGGCAGATGAGTTATGGCTGATAAGGCAAAATGGTATGCAATTCATACTTATTCTGCGTATGAGAATAAGGTTGCAACCAACCTGCGCAGAATTATTGAAAACCGTAAGCTGGAAGAGGTCATTCAGGACATTTCTGTTCCCACTGAGACCGTTGTTGAAACGACCGAAAAGGGTCAGAAGGAATATGAGCGTAAAGTATTCCCGGGTTATGTGTTGGTAAAGATGGTCATGACCGATGAGACCTGGTATATCGTCCGTAATATTCAGGGCGTTACTGGATTTGTCGGCTCTACCTCTGAGCCGCTTCCTCTTACCCAGGCTGAGATCGAAAAGCTCGGCGTGGAGAAGAGAGTGGTTCATACCGATTATAAGAAGGGCGATTCCGTACGCTTCGTTGCTTCCAACA
>JAZNVY010000153.1:0-9209 GCA_045593105.1 Eubacteriales bacterium | reverse complement strand
GCAAAAAGCATCATATAAAAAGAAAAAATCGCAGTTCTGCGATTTTTTCTTCCTTTTGGGATATGAAAACTTTTATAAATCTATATTTTTCTGTGTTCTTTCTTGCTTTTTGCGTTCCGGACTTTTTTTACATCCCCTTTTTTATTGCTCTATTATTTTACTGTAGTACCGGCTGACCTCCGCCATATATTTCAGCGATAGAGGCCAGAGCTCGGGGGCTTGCCTGCAGAAAAAGTTGTCTGCCTCCAAGGTGAATATTCCCTGATAGCCGATCTCATGCAATGCTTTAAAGATGGAAACCATATCCATCCGGGCGTGGCCGGGGAGGGTATGGAGATCCTTTTTGTAGTCATTATCGTGAATATGCAGGGCGGTGATCCGATCGCCCATGGTGCGGATCATTTCGATTGGATCCTGACCCACCAAAACCATATGGCCCAGATCCAGGCAGGCGGTGAAGCAATCACCGTAGTCTCTTTGCAGGGTATCCAGATAGCGGTTAAATTCTTCCGGTCGTGAGCAGACACAATGGTCGATGAACCCTCGCAGCTTATTGGTTGCCCACATATTCTCCAGACAGATCTGGATGCCGTATTCCTTGGCCACGGAAGCTAAGCTCCCGTAATAATTCATATTGACCTCAAAGCTTTCTTCGATATGCTCAAAGTAAGGGAGGATGCTCCGGGGGTGGACGACGATCTTTTTAGCGCCTGCCAAGGCGGCGATCTCAATACTGCGGGAAACGATGGGAATGACCGTTTCTTCCAGGTCTGCTTTTCCAAAAGCAAAGGGTGCGTGCGCCTGGAGGATGGGGAGCCCGATCCGTTCGGAAAAGGCGCGTAGTGCGGACGCCTTTTCTTTATAGTCCGCTTGATGCCAATGGCAGTCCGCGGATTCCATGCAGGTGAGGGAAAGATCTGCCGCATCAAATCCGGCGGCTTTGAGCATTTCCAGGGCTTTTTCTTCGCCGTATTTTGCGGCAAGTGTGGCGGTTGGATTACAGATGATCATAAAATACTCCAAATGAAATGATACAGTTGAGATGTTACTTTAGTTTGCGGTAGGCAAAGAATGCCCAAAGGGCGATGCCGGCAAGTGCCAGCGCGCCTGCCCCGATGCCGACCCAAAGCCAGATTTTTCCTTTGGGGGCGTTGTCGGTTTGGTCAGAGGGTTCTCTCAGGGAGGGGACGTCCTGCTCGATGACTTCGAAGCTGCCGTCCTCGTTACCCTCCACCTTGATGGAGCCGGCTTCTTCTCCGGTCTCTTTGTCCTTCAAGATTACTTCCGTCACCTTGCCCGGTTCCGGCTTTTCGGTATATTCCGGCTCAAAGACGGTTTCCTCGCCCTCTTCGGTTATATGATAGATGTCTTCGGTCTCGGGATCTACGATCCAGCTGCCGGTGGGCTTTTTATCCTCTTCTTCGGGCTGGGGAGCGCCGACAGGATCTTTTTCGGTCTCCGGTGCGGTCACGCCTTCCTGATCGCCGGGGGCGATTTCAGGGGTTCCGTCCGTCGGGGTATCAGTGGGAGTATCGTTTTCCGGCTGATCGATCGTGCCATCAGCAGGGGTATCGGTGGGGTTGCTGACGGAGGTATCGCCATCGTGGGTAGAACCGGTGTTGCCATTCTCAATAGGGGAGCCGGGGTTGGAAGGAGTAGTGCCGCCTTCGTTAGAAGCAGTGTTGCCGGGATTCGAGGGAGTGGTACTACCCTCATTAGAATCGGTGTTGCCGGGGGTCGATGGAGCGGTGCTATCCTCGTTAGAGCCGGTGTTGCCGGGGTTCGAGGGAGTAGTGCTGCCTTCATTGGAGCCGGGATTGGAAGGAGTAGTGCTGCCTTCATTGGAGCCGGGATTGGAAGGAGTAGTGCTGCCTTCATTGGAGCCGGGATTGCCGGGGTTGGAAGGAGTAGTGCTGCCTTCATTAGAGCCGGTATTGCCCTCGGAGGAAGAATCGTCGTTTCCGGTATCGGGAGCTGCCGGCTTATCGTCGCCCACGTAGACGCGCCCGATCTTTACGTTCGGCTGAATGGGCAGCGGCTTGGGGATACTGGGATCAAAGAATTCTTTATGTACCAGGGTGAGAGGAGAACCGTCGGTTTCCGGAGATTCAGCCAAAACGGTAAAGGAGATAGAGAAAAGCTGCGCGTTTCCCTCAAAGGACTTTTTGGAATCGGCGGAGAGAACGTTGATGGCAGACTTGCCTTGGTATACAAAGTTTACGTTGGACATAAACAGACCGCCGCAGTCCAGTTTCTTGACCTTTTCCGGCTTAAGAACTTTATTATCATAAGTGAAAATAACACGGAAAGAGGCACAGGTCGGTGCATTTTCCACCGAACCGATGACCGTGACGGTATCGCCCACATTTCCCTTGGCGTCTTCCAGACGGAAGGTCATTTTCTGCTCATCCGCCATGGCAGACGGAATGAGAAGCAGAAGTACCAGAATAAAGCAGAGTAGTCTTTTCATAAAACGTGTTCCTTTCGGGCATGGGGATCTATGCAAAATTGCTTTGCAAACGTCCCCATAATATGCTACAATTATAACATTAGGATGATATTACTGTCAAGAAGTAACCTTTGGAAGGAATTTAATGATTTGAGGGGAAGAGCAGGAATAATAGACCCGTTTTTTTGCAGGAAGAAATTAAATGGATTTTATGTTTTTTTATTGACATTATTCGCTTAATTTGATAACATAATTCTGTACTATAACTTAGGAGAACGCTGCATGAAAGCATTGGAAGAACGCATCTTAAAAGACGGCAAGGTCCTGCCCGGGCACGTTCTGAAGGTAGGTAGCTTCCTCAACCATCAGATCGATACACCCTTCATGATGGAGATGGGTCGGGAGATCGCCCGGCTCTTTGAGGGGGACAAGCCCGATAAAGTCTTGACTATCGAAGCCTCCGGCATCGCTTTGGGTATGGCCGCCGCCGCGGCGATGGAGATTCCCTTGGTGTTTGCCAAAAAGAAAAAATCTATCAACGTGGAGGACGATCTTTACAGTACCATCGTTCATTCCTATACCCATAATACCGACTATAAGGTTGTCGTCAGCAAAGAAAACCTGCTGGCAGGAGAGCGGATCCTGATCGTGGATGATTTCCTGGCCAACGGATGCGCCATCCGGGGACTGATGGATCTGGTCGCGCAGGCAGGGGGGACGGTCATCGGCTGTACCACCGCCATCGAAAAAGGCTTCCAGGGCGGCGGCGACGCTCTGCGCCGGGAGGGTATCCGGGTGGAATCTCTTGCCATCGTGGAAGAAATGTCCGACCGGTCTTTGACGTTCAGACGGTAATAACTACCCAAGGGTAGATATTATAAAAATATTTATTTGGAGGGAAAACCCAATGAAAAGACTGATTTCCGCGCTGTTGATCGTGGCAATGCTGCTGGTTGGTGTTACCGCCTGTGGCCCTGCTAAAGAAGATGAGTTCAAGATCGGCTTCATTATGCTGCACGATGAGAACTCTACTTACGACCTGAACTTCATTAAGGCTGCTAAGGAAGTCCAGGAAAAGCTGGAACTGACTGACGAGCAGGTCATTATCGTCACCGGCATCCCCGAAGAGGGTGAGGACTGCTACAATAAGGCTTGCGAGCTGGCTGAGGACGGTTGTGACATCGTCTTTGCCGATAGCTTTGGCCATGAGGACAATATGATCCGTGCCGCCAAAGAGTATCCCGAAGTACAGTTCTGCCATGCTACCGGTACTAAGGCTCATACCGAGGGCGTTAAGAACTTCCACAATGCTTTCGCTTCCATCTATGAAGGCCGTTACCTGGCAGGTATCGCTGCAGGTATGAAGCTCAACGAAATGATCGGCGCTAAGAAGATCACCGCTGAGCAGGCTAAGATCGGTTACGTTGGTGCTATGCCCTATGCAGAAGTGAAGTCCGGCATGACCTCCTTCTTCCTGGGCGCTCGTTCCGTTTGCCCCACCGCTACCATCGACGTAAAATATACCAACTCCTGGTATAACTATGATACTGAGAAGCTGTATGCCGAGCAGATGATCAAGGACGGTTGCGTTCTGATCAGCCAGCATGCTGACTCCATGGGTGCTCCCGATGCTTGCGAGGCTGCCGGCGTTCCCAACGTTTCCTACAACGGTTCTACCTTCTCTGCTTGCCCCAATACCTTCCTGGTATCTTCTCGCATCAACTGGGCTCCTTACTATGAGTTCATTATCGACTGCGTGAAGAACGGCAAGGAGATCCCTGCTGACTGGACCGGCACTCTGGAGACCGGCTCCGTTGAACTGTCCGACCTGGGTACCGCTTGCGCTGCAGGCACCAAGGAAGCCATCGAGGCTGCTAAGGACAAGATCATTAAGGGTGAGCTGGAAGTCTTCGCCACCTCTACCTGGACCAAGGGCGGCGAGACCCTGACCTCTTATAAGGCTGACGTGGATTCTGACGCTGCTTTCCAGGGCGACACCGAGGTTATCAAGGATGGCGCTTTCCTGGAGTCTGAGTATCGCTCCGCTCCTTACTTCGATATTGATATCGACGGTGTTACCACCAAGTAAGAAACCTGAAATAATTTGAACCGACAGGCGAGGTGGAAAATTTCCACCTCGCCCGTTGAGGTTATTTTGCATTGAAAAGAGTTCATCTTGTGGAATGTTTTGAGTGCAAAAGGAGGAGACGCAATATGAATCAGCAACCGGCAACGCACCCGGCCATTGAGCTTAGAAACGTTACCAAGACCTTCGGTAGCGTAGTTGCAAACAATAACGTCAATCTTACTGTCGATAAAGGAGAGATCCTCTCTATTTTAGGAGAAAACGGCAGCGGTAAGACCACGCTTATGAATATGATCTCCGGCATCTATTTTCCGGACGAAGGGCAGATCTATATCAACGGCGAGGAAGCGGTCATCGCTTCTCCAAAGGATGCTTTTGACTATAAGATCGGTATGATCCATCAGCATTTTAAGCTGGTTGACGTCTTTTCGGCTGCCGAAAATATCGTTTTGGGTCTGGAGCAGGAGGGGCGCTTTGATCTGAAGAGTGCCACCGCACGGATCAGTCAGATCTGCCAGCAGTACGGCTTTGAGCTGGATCCCAAAAAGAAGATCTATACTATGTCGGTCTCTGAAAAGCAGACGGTAGAGATCATCAAGGTCTTGTATCGCGGGGCGGATATTCTTATTTTGGACGAGCCTACCGCGGTCTTGACGCCCCAGGAGACGCAAAAGCTTTTTGCAGTCCTCCGGCGTATGCGGGACGATGGAAAATCGATCATCATTATTACCCACAAAATGCACGAAGTTCTCTCTCTCTCTGACCGCGTGGCGGTATTGAGAAAGGGCGAGTACGTGGGAACGGTGGTCACCGCTGAAACTTCTGAGGCGGAGCTGACGGAGATGATGGTGGGCAAGAAGATCTCTCTGAACATCGAACGCAGCGAACCCAAGGATCCTAAAGCCCGGCTGGAGGTGCATCACGTGAATTGCACCAATCGGGAGGGGACCTTGGTGCTGGACGACGTCTCCTTTACCGCCTATTCGGGAGAGATTTTGGGCATTGCCGGCATCGCCGGATCCGGTCAGCGTGAGCTTTTGGAAGTGATCGCCGGCCTGCAAAAGAGTGATAGCGGCGCCGTCCTTTATCATAATCCAAAGACTGATAACGTTGATAATCTGCAGAATAAGACTCCCCTACAGATCCGGGAGTTGGGTGTTCGCCTGTCCTTCGTGCCGGAGGATCGTCTTGGCATGGGTCTTGTGGGCAACATGGATATTATTGATAATATGATGCTCCGCAGTTACCGAAAGGGAAAGGGTGCATTTTTGGAACGCAAGGCACCCAAGGATCTGGCAGAGCATATTATCGAGGAGCTGGAGGTCGTCACCCCCGGGGCCACCACACCGGTGCGCCGTCTTTCCGGCGGGAACGTGCAGAAGGTGCTGGTCGGCCGTGAAATTGCTGCTTCTCCCACCGTTTTGATGGCGGCTTATCCGGTGCGGGGGCTGGACATCAACTCTTCGTATACGATCTACAATCTGCTTAATCAGCAAAAAGAGCGTGGCGTGGCCGTTATCTTCGTGGGCGAGGATCTGGACGTTTTACTGGAGCTTTGCGACCGCATTTTGGTCATCGGTTCCGGTAAGGTGACCGGTATCGTGGACGGACGGACTGCTACGAAAGAGCAGGTAGGACTTTTGATGACCAAGACGGAAGGAGGGAATGAGACGTGACGCAGAAAGCAAAAAAGCATCATGAGCCGTTGATCCATATTTCCAAGCGTGCAAGCCTGGAATGGTGGAAGGCTTGGCTGATCCGCGGCATCGCTATTGTCGCGGCGATGATCGTGGCAGGGGCTGTCATTATGCTCCTGACCGGATTAAATCCCATTCGGGTCTATGCGGAGATGTTTAACGGAAACTTCAGTTCTTCTCGCCGCTTTTGGATGCTGCTGCAAAAGACGGCAATTCTGCTGTGCATCTCTTTGGCGGTGACGCCGGCCTTTAAAATGCGGTTTTGGAACTGCGGCGGCGAGGGGCAGACCCTTTCCGGATGTATTGCCGCTGCTGCTTGCATGATTTATTTGGGGGATTCCATGCCCAATATTGTGTTGATTCCTATTACCTTGATCGCCAGTATCTGCGCAGGTGCGCTTTGCGGTGTCCTTCCGGCGATCTTTAAGGCAAAATATAACACGAACGAGACTCTCTTTACCTTGATGATGAACTATGTTGTGATCCAGTTGGTAGAGGTTTTAGAGGTGCTTTGGGAAAATCCGAAAAATTCCGGAAACGTCGGCGTTATCAACCGCCAGACGGAGTCCGGCTGGCTTCCCTCCCTTTTCGGGCAGCAATATTTACTGATCATCCTTATTGTGGCGGTGGTCTGTGCCGCGGTTTATATCTATTTAAAATATAGTAAGCAAGGATACGAGGTTTCGGTAGTAGGCGAAAGCCAAAATACGGCGCGGTATATCGGTATCAACGTGAAGAAGGTCATTATCCGCACCATGCTGGTTTCCGGTGCAGTCTGCGGCGTTGCCGGCTTCCTTTTGGTCAGTGGTACCGGCCACACCATCGGTCCCAATACGGTGGGCGGTCAGGGCTTTACGGCGATGATGGTCTCCTGGATGGCGAAGTTCAATCCTATCACGATGATCGCCACCTCTGCCTTGATCATCTTCTTGCAGCAGGGTGCCACCACCATCGCGACCTCCTTCCGGCTGGACTCCAGCTTGGCAGACATCGTAACGGGGATCATCTTGTTCTTCATTATTGGCTGTGAATTCTTTATTGAATATCAGATCAAATTCCGCCGGAGCAGAAAGGAGCTGGAAAGATGAAGGAATTTTTAGTATTTCTTTGCGGCTTCATTGTCGTTGCCATTAAGCAGGGCACTCCGCTGATCTTCGGCTCTACCGGCGAGATCTTGACGGAGAAGTCCGGTAATTTAAATCTGGGTATTCCGGGTATTATGTATATGGGCGGTGTTTCCGGTGTGATCGGAGCTTTCTTCTATGAGAAAGCCATGGGCGGTGCGCCCCTTAATCCGGTTCTCGGGATTTTGATCCCCTTTGTTGCCGCCTTGGTTGGCTCCGGTTTTTTGGCGTTGATCTATAGCTTTTTGACCATCACTCTGCGTGCCAATCAAAATGTGACCGGTCTGGCGCTGACCACCTTCGGCGTGGGAATCGGAGATTTCTTCGGTGGATCTCTTGCCCGTTTGTTTGGAGAGGGTGGATCCCTCTCTATCCGGCAGACCAGTATGCTTTACCGCACCACCCTTCCTTTTGCGCAAAAATGGGGACCTGTCGGTGAAGTCTTCTTCTCGTACGGATTTTTGGTTTATCTGGCGATCGTGGTAGCTTTTATTTCTGCCTTCGTCCTCAAACGGACGAAGATAGGGCTTAATCTTCGTGCCGTGGGCGAAAACCCTGCTACTGCCGATGCTGCCGGCATCAACGTTACACGGTATAAATACGTAGCAACGGTAGTGGGCGGCACGATTGCAGGACTGGGCGGTCTCTATTATATTATGGACTATGCCTTCGGTACCTGGAGCAGCGGAAGCTTCGGCGACCGTGGATGGTTGGCGATCGCCTTGGTTATTTTTGCCCTTTGGCGACCCAATACGGCATTGTTGGGTTCGTTTCTTTTCGGCGCTCTTTACGTCTTGCCAGCCTATATTCAATATGGGGAAAATCGGATGGTGCAGTACTTCATGATGATGCTTCCCTACGTGGTGACCATCGTCGTGCTGATCATCACCAGCATGCGTAAAAAGAGAGAGCATCAGCCCCCCGAAAGTTTGGGTCTGCCCTACTTCCGTGAAGAACGGTAAAAAATTCATAAAATAACACTTGCATTTGCCGTTGTTTCTGCTACAATATTTCGTGGTCAAAACAACGGCATTTGTTTGGAGGATAGAAAAATGAACTGTGATGTATTGATTATCGGTGCCGGTCCTGCCGGTATCTTCACCGCCCTGGAGATGATCCGTAAGGGCAGTGAGAAAAAGATCGTGATCGTAGAAAAGGGATTGCCGGTGGAAAAGCGGCGGTGTCCCAAGCATAAAACCAAGCAGTGCGTCAGTTGCAAGCCCTATTGCCATATTACCACCGGTTTTTCCGGTGCCGGTGCGTTTTCTGATGGAAAGCTCTCTCTGAGCTCCGACGTAGGCGGTGATCTGCCCGATCTTATCGGCGAGGAGCTGGCGCAGGAGACCATCAACTATACCGATAGCATTTATCTGGACTTTGGTGCCGATACCCACGTAGAGGGCGTCAGCAATCCCGAGGCAGTTAAGGAGATTCGTAAGCGTGCCATCCAGGCCGGTCTGAAATTGGTGGATTGTCCCATCCGTCATCTGGGCACCGAAAAGGCGCAGGATATCTACTACGCCATCGAGCAGTACCTCTTAGAGCACGGGGTGGAGATGTTCTTTAACCGGGAGTGCACCAACCTGATCATTGAAGACGGCGTCTGCAAGGGCGGTTATATCAGCGATGGAAAGACCAGCGAGGAATTTCACGCCACCCATACCATTGTCGCTACCGGCCGCCGCGGCGCAGAATGGCTGGAGCACCTCTGCACCGAGCATGAGATCGAGCATATGCCCGGTACGGTAGACATCGGCGTCCGGGTGGAGGTGCGTAACGAGGTCATGGAGAAGGTCAATGAGGTGCTCTATGAGTCCAAGCTGGTGGGGTATCCCCAGCCCTTTAAGAATAAG
>JAZNVY010000152.1:0-2402 GCA_045593105.1 Eubacteriales bacterium | reverse complement strand
ATGACGTCCTCAGCGCAGGATACACCACCCATGCCCACAATGGGCACCTTGACCGCCTCATAGACCTGATAGATCATCCGAAGTGCCACCGGCATGATGGCAGGGCCGGAAAAACCGCCCATTTTATTGGCGATGACCGGCTTTTTGGTCTTGAGGTTGATCCGCATCCCCAAAAGGGTATTGATCAGACTGATGCCGTCAGCACCTGCCTCCTCGCAAGCTTTAGCAATGCTGGCAATATCCGTCACGTTGGGGGTCAGCTTCATAATGATGGGCTTGTTCGTCACCTTCCGTACCTCGGCGGTAACGGACGCCGCCGCCTTGGGATCGGTGCCGAAGCTCATACCGCCGCCGTGTACGTTGGGGCAGGATACGTTGATCTCAAACCAACCGATCTGCTCCTCCGCATCCAGCTTGCGGACAGTCTCCCGATATTCATCCAAGGAAAAACCGCTGACGTTTGCCATGATCGGACCGAAAAAACAAGCCTTCAGCTTGGGCAGTTCCTCAGCAAGGACCTTATCCACGCCGGGATTTTGAAGTCCCACCGCGTTGATCATCCCCTCGGTACACTCCGCGATCCGCGGCGTGGGGTTGCCGAAGCGCGGCTCCAGCGTCGTTCCCTTAAAAGAGAGGGAGCCCAAAACGTTGATATCGTAAATTTCCGCAAACTCATAGCCAAAGCCAAAGGTGCCGCTGGCAGGAATAATGGGATTTTTGATCTCGACGCCGCAAAGGCTGACCTTTGTGTTTACCATATGATCTCCTCCCTTTCCATCACGGGTCCTTCCTTGCAGATGCGCTTATTACCGTACTTGGTCTTGCAGGAACAGCCCATGCAAGCACCAAAGCCGCAGCCCATCCGCTCCTCAAAGCTATACTGACCGGAGGTCTTGGCGATCTTTTCGATCGCCTTAAACATCGGCTCCGGACCGCAGGTGCAGAAATAATCATACTCCAACTGCTCCATAGCAGTGGTCACAAATCCCTTGACGCCCACGGAGCCATCGGCGGTTGCCACCGTCACCTGAGCGCCCAGTGCCTCGAAGTCCTCCTTCAAGAAGACCTCTTCGGCAGTATTAAAGCCTAAGATCACGTGGGGCTTTTTTCCCTCGGCCAGCAGCTTTTTGCAAAGACCGTAGAGAGGCGGAACGCCCACGCCGCCGCCGATCAAAAGGGTCTTTTCGGCACATTTTTCAGTATTATAACCGTTGCCGAGACCCACCAAAAGATCTAATGTATCCCCGGTTTTCAGCCCGCTCATCTGCTCGGTGCCGCCGCCCACCACCTTATAGATCAGGGTGACGGTCTCTCCATCCCAATCGCAGATGGAGATGGGACGGCGGAGGTACTTGCCCTCCAAGAGAATGTTGACAAACTGACCGGGAGCCGTGATGGCAGAGGTCTCCCCTGCCAACACCATTTTCCATACGTCCTTGGCAATCTTTTCATGCTGCCGGATGGTATAAAATCCTTGTTTCATCGTTCACCTCACGCATCAATGGTGGAGATACAAATGGTGGTCTCCTCCAAAACGTCCAAAAGTGCTTTCACGGTATCCAAGGAAGTAAAGATGGTAACGTTGTTATCGGTGGCACAGCGGCGGATCTCCTGACCGTCGCTGTTGTGGTGCGCCGAGCTGATGTCCTTGGTATTGATAACGTACGCGATATGCCCCTGACGCAGTGCCTCAGGGATCTCCTCGCTGCCTTCCCCGATCTTTTTGAGGATATGGGTACGGATGCCGTTCTTCTTCAGGAATTCAGCCGTTCCCTTGGTTGCCTGGATATTGAAGCCCAGGTTATAGAAGCGGCGGATGAGAGGCAGTGCCTCCTCTTTGTCGGCATCGGCGATGGTAGCAAAGACGGTGCCGTAGTTCTGCAGCTTCATACCGGAAGCCTGCAACGCCTTGTAAAGTGCGCGGTTCATCTTATCGTCGTAACCGATGGCCTCACCGGTGGACTTCATCTCGGGAGAAAGATAAGCATCCAATCCCCGAATCTTGCTGAAGGAGAAGACGGGAACCTTGACGTAGCAACCCTTTTTCTCCTCGGGATAAATATCAAAGATGCCCTGCTCCTTCAGGCTCTTGCCCAGGATGACCTCGGTGGCAATATCCGCCAGACTGTAGCCGGTAGCCTTGGAGAGGAAGGGAACCGTCCGGCTGGAACGGGGATTGACCTCGATGATAAAGACGTTATCTTCCTTATCCACGATAAACTGAATATTGTAAAGACCGATGATACCGATGCCGAGACCCAGCTTTTTAGCATACTGCAGGATCACGCCCTTGACCTTATCGGAGATGCTGAAGGTGGGATAGACGCTGATGGAGTCACCGGAATGGACGCCGGTACGCTCAACCAGCTCCATGATACCGGGCACGAAGACGTCCTTGCCGT
>JAZNVY010000151.1:0-1542 GCA_045593105.1 Eubacteriales bacterium | reverse complement strand
CATGATGGTAAAGCCCATGCCGCTCCGCTCTGCTTCGTCGCCGGTGGTGAAAAGCGGTTCCATGGCTTGCGGAACGTCCGGAATACCTTTTCCTTTGTCTTTAATGGAAAGAACTAATTTGCCATTTTCATAAAGCCGGCCTTGGATGGTAATTATTCCTAAGGCGTCTCCATAGCCGTGGACGATGCAGTTGGTCACCGCTTCGCTGACGGCGGTTTTGATTTCGCTGATCTCTTCCACAGTCGGATCCATCTGGGATGCAAATGCTGCTACTGCGATCCGGGCAAACCCTTCGTTGGCAGACCGGGATATAAACGATAAACGGATATGATTATTTGCTTTCATTCTTCCTCCTCCTTTACGGTGACATAATTGGATATTCTGGCCATATCGAAGACCTTTTTAGGTCCTCCTTCGAGATGGCGAAGCTCTACGCTTCCGTCCATGCTTTGCATCAGCTTGCGCCGTCCCATGACGATGGCAAGTCCGGAACTGTCCATAAAGCTTACGCCGCCGAAGTCCAAAATCAATAAGGTCGGCCGCAAACGTTTGATCTTGAAATCAATATTATCGGAGATCCCCCGGGCGCAGTGGTGGTCGATTTCGCCCTGCAGGCGAACCTCCAGTTGGTCGAAGTTTTCGTGAAATGAAACGTGCATAATTACCTCCTAAAAAAATAACACCCTTTCGATATTATATCGAAAGGGTGCAATCTTTTTTGTCGTATTTTGCCGTTAAAATAATTTTTTTAGTTCATTTGCCATGTCGCCGGTCAAATAGAGCGAACCGCAGACCAAAATGGCGTTTTCACACTTATCTTTTGCGAATTGCGCGGCCTCTTGATAACTATTGCAGGCGGTGCAATCGTCGCAAAAGAGATCGGCCATATTTTTGAGATCGTAGGCAGTCATGGCGCGGGGGACAGGCGGCTGAACCGCCAAAAAAGCTTTTGCACGCATGGCCAACTGCCGGACGGCATACTGATAGGGTTTATCGCGCATCATACCAAAGATCACGACGGGGTCTTTGAGTTCTTTCATGGTGTCCATTGCTTGGAGAAGTGCGTCAATGCCCTCGCGGTTATGTCCGCCGTCGATGAAGATACAAGGATCCTGGTGGATACAATCCAGCCGGGAGGGAATATAGGCCTTTTTGAGCCCGGCCTTCAATTGCTCCTCCGTATAGGTGATCTTGCCGGAATTCTTCAGCAACTCCAGCGTTTCCAGGACGGTAACGGCATTACACGCCTGGTGGGGTCCTCGCAGAGAAACAAAGTATTCTTTGTCTTTATAGATGAAGCGGTTGCCATTTGCGTCTGAAGAAAGGAGCTTGGCAGGGGTTCCGATCGTCAAAGGGGAGTTCAGCTCCTTGCATCGCCCAGCGATGACGTTCATCGCTTCTTCCGGGTTAGCGTGATACAGCACGACCGGACAGTGTGGCTTGATGATCCCCGCCTTTTCGGAGGCGATCTTTTCCAGCGTATCTCCCAGAATTTCAGTGTGATCCAGAGAGATGGAGCAGATAATGGATGCTAAAGGCTCT
>JAZNVY010000150.1:0-3779 GCA_045593105.1 Eubacteriales bacterium | reverse complement strand
GAGGGGTCGACGGGCTTATCGTTTTCCCACAGCTCATAGTGCAGATGGTCGGTCTCGCCGCATTCCAAGAGCATGGAGCGGCCGACGGTGCCGATGGCATCGCCCGGCTTAAGCATCTGACCCTCCTGGACGGCGGCGGTGTCCAGAGAGGCGAAGCGGGAGATCTTGCCGTCGGGATGGCGGACGGTGACGAGATTGCCCATCAGGTCGTCCTGGAGGACGCTTTCCACCACGCCCTCCGCCACGTTCAGCACCGGGGTGCCGGCTGCTGCGGCGACGTCGATGCCGTTATGGGTGCGCCAATCCTTGAGGGTATAGGAATAGACCGGTTGCTCCGGGGAATAATGAGCAATGATCTCGCCTTGCAGAGGTGCTGTATAGACGGTTGCCGGCACCTCGGGCGCGGCAGGCTCCTTCTGCGGCTCGGAGGTGGTATCTTCTTCCTGGCGGTCGTCGGGGACGTTTTCCTCCACCTTTTCTACGCCCTGGCTGTTCTCCGGCGTGAGCGGCGTTTCGGCCTGCTCCTGCTGGGAGATGCGATAGGAAAGAAAGCTGATGGTGCCGACGGTGAGGACGCTGAGCGCCAAAACCATGTAGTAGCCTTTAGTTTTTAAAAAATGAACGATTTTTTCTTTCATGGCGATTTTCCTTTCGTTGAGTTCACCTATAATATGGACGAAAACCGCCGGGTCTATTCACTTTTGAAAGGAATAATTTGCTCGCAGGGTGGTGCCGGGGTAATAATAGGCTAAAATCTCCCGATAGGTATAGCCTTCACCGGCCAGCACCGAGGCGCCGTATTGGCTGAGCCCCACCTGGTGGCCGTAGCCCTGCACCTGAAAGACGGCGGCCTTTTCGTCAAGCTTTAAAGTGAAGCGCGTACTGCGCAGTCCGAAGAGGGTGCGGAGATTGCGCCCGGTATAGGTCTGATCGCCCAGCACGATGGTGGCCACCGATCCGCCTTCAGTGAGGGTGATGGCACCGAGGGAGCAGTCGGTCTGCTTTAATTTTTCTTGAAATTCTTCTAAGGGGACGGTGACGGTGGTGGAGAAATCCCTGGCGTTCCGATCCCAATGGGAGTCTACTGATTTTAAGTAGGGAACCTCTGCCCCCCAGACGTCCTTTGCGTTTTCTGTGCGGCCGCCGGAGATGGCGTGAAAGACGGTATTGGCGGCGGCGCCCTCATAGAGCAGGGCTTGACCTGCCACCTCTTGCACCGCCTCCCGGAGCTTTTGATCGGAGCTCTCCAGCCAGTCCTCGCCCCAGCGAAGCACCGCTTCCGCAGGAGAGAGGTAGGCCTTGCAATGGTTTGGATCGTCGCAGACGTCCCCCTCGTGCCCGAAATCGGCAGAGGGATTGGCGGCCACCGTTTCCATTCGGTGCAGCAGATAACTATAGGATGCCCCCGTCTGCGCTTTCAGCGCCTCCAAGGGGTAAGATGCCGGCATTTCTCCGGCTAAGACGCCCCAGAGATAGTCCTCTAAGGGGATGCTTTCGGTGGTCTTGCTGGCGTGGCGATAGAGGGTGATCCGTATCCCCTCCGGCGTGTCCGGCGTTGGGGTCGGTTGCTTGAAAAAGCCGATGCTCTCCAAAAGGAACACCGCGATAAAGGGGACGAACAATAATATTATGTAAACCATGATCCATTTTTTCTTCATTTATTTTTCACCTCAGTACAAGCCTATGAGGCAACTAAAACAAAAAGAACCGAAAGGAGGATGCCGGATGGCCAAGCGGTTCTATTGGCTGAAATTGAAGCATGATTTTTTTCGCCGCCCGGAGATCGCTATCATCGAAAAAGGACGCCGGGGGAAGGAGATCATTCTTTTTTATCTAAAACTATTGCTGGAGGGGATCGAAACGGAGGGACAGCTTCGACTTAACGAAAAGATCCCCTATCATGCTGAGTCCTTGGCGGCGGTCACCCATATGACTTCGACCGTGGTGGAGCTGGCAATGGAGCGGCTGCAGGAATTCGGTCTGCTTACCGTCCGGGAGGATGGGACGTTGGTCTTGACGGAGCTTTCTGAAATGATCGGAAGTGAAACCGCGGATGCCGAACGGATGCGAAAGAAACGCGAACAATCTTCGAACAATGTTCGAGAGAGAAAGAGAAAAGAGAAAGAGACAGAGAAAGAGATAGAGTCAGAGGAAGACGAAAGAGAAGAGGGGGCGGTCTTCGTCCAAGCAGGACAGGACATGACGGACTATCGTCCCACCCTTTCTTTGGACGAACAGCGGCAGTTGATGGATCTGATGGGCGGGGATAAGCTGGTGGATTATCTCACGAAGATGGATCAGTTCGTCGCCCTGAAGCGCCGCCCTATCAAGGATCCCTATGGGACGATCTTGAAGTGGTATCAAGAGGATCAGCTGGCGTGAGAAAAAGCGGTCGGGGCTATTTTCGGTTGAGCAGAAACCAAGACTGTCCAAAATGAGGACAGATTTCGTCAATACAACTGAAGGCGTATGTCGATACGCCGATAGGAGTATTGGCGGAAAGCAGAAAATTTCAATTAAAATCTGCTTCGGCAGATTTTCTCCTTATGAAAAAAACAAGGAGAAAGAGTACAAGTCTCTTTCTCCTTAGAATTTTTTTAATTTTGTTACAAACCTAAAAAATATTCAATTTTCTGCGGTCTGTGCCATTTTCGACAGTCTATAATCAAGCCTTATTAACGGAACCGAACAGCTCCATCTTTTCCTTAACGGTAGCCTTGATGGCCTCAAAGCCGGGAGCTAAAACCTTACGGGGGTCAAAGCCCTTGCCTTCGAGATCCTTGCCGGCCTCGATGTAAGCACGGGTAGCAGCGGTAAAGGAGAGCTGGCACTCGGTGTTTACGTTGATCTTAGCAACGCCCAGGGAGATGGCTTTCTTGACCATATCGGCAGGGATACCGGTACCGCCGTGCAGTACGAGGGGCATACCCTTGGTAGCTTCCTGGATCTTCTCCAGAGCGTCGAAGTCCAAGCCGGCCCAGTTGGCAGGATACTTACCGTGGATATTGCCGATACCGGCAGCCAGGAAGTCCACGCCCAGATCAGCGATCAGCTTACACTCAGCAGGATCAGCCACTTCGCCGCGGCCCACAACGCCGTCCTCTTCGCCGCCGATGGCGCCGACTTCAGCCTCAACGGACATCCCCTTAGCGTTGGCCAGAGCGATGATCTCCTTGGTCTTCTCGATGTTTTCCTCGATCTCATAGTGGCTACCGTCGAACATAACGGAAGAGAATCCGTCTGCGATAACCTTCTTAGCACCTTCATAGGAGCCGTGGTCCAGATGAACGGCAACGGGAACGGTGATGTTCAGTTCCTCGATCATGCCTTTGACCATGCCCATGACGGTCTTATAACCGCACATATATTTACCTGCACCCTCGGAAACACCCAGGATGACGGGAGAGCGGTTCTCCTCAGCGGTCAAAAGGATTGCTTTGGTCCACTCCAGGTTGTTGATGTTGAACTGGCCGACGGCATAGTGGCCTTCATAGGCCTTTTTTACCATCTCTTTTGCAGAAACGAGCATTAGAATGTCCTCCTAATAAATATTTTGATGAGTCTATTATAAACCTCTATTTTTAAAAAATCAACAATTTCTTTGACTTTTCGGGGAATATATATTATACTATTGAATGGAATTTTGTATTGAAAGGAATTTTCTATATGAATAAAGTCATCATTACTGCCGATAGCATCTGCGACCTGAGCGCGGAGCTGATCGACCGTTACGATTTTAAAATTATTCCCCTTTACGTCAATCTGGGGGAGACCTCTTA
>JAZNVY010000149.1:0-6847 GCA_045593105.1 Eubacteriales bacterium | reverse complement strand
TGAAGAGCCTGCTGCTTATGAACCCGAGACGGTGGAGTGCGAGCTCTGCTTTGTGGGTCTTGTGGGCATGATTGACCCGGTTCGTCCCGAGGTAAAGCCTGCTATTGATGAGTGCCGCAGCGCCGGCATCCGTGCCGTGATGATCACCGGTGACCATAAGGATACCGCCGTGGCTATCGCGATGCAGCTTGGCATCATCGAGAGCCCCGACCAGGCTATCACCGGTGCTGAGCTGGACGAGATCTCTGATGAAGAATTTGAAACGAAGGTAGAGAAGTATTCCGTCTACGCCCGCGTGCAGCCGGAGCATAAGACCCGGATCGTCAACGCTTGGCGTAAGAAGGGCAAGGTCACCGCAATGACCGGTGACGGCGTCAACGACGCGCCCTCTATCAAGAATGCAGATATCGGCGTTGGTATGGGTATCACCGGTACCGACGTTACCAAGAACGTGGCCGATATGATCCTGGCAGACGATAACTTTGCCACCATCGTGTCCGCCGCCGCAGAGGGCCGTCGGATCTATGACAATATCCGTAAGGCCATCCAGTTCCTTTTGGCCTCCAACCTCTCCGAGGTGCTGACCATCTTCTTTGCCACCCTCTTTGGGTGGACCATCTTCCAGCCGGTGCATCTCCTTTGGATCAACCTGATCACCGACTGTTTCCCGGCTCTTGCTCTGGGTATGGAGAAGCCGGAGGCAGACGTTATGAAGCGTTCTCCCCGCGATTCCAGAGAAGGCATCTTTGCCGGCGGCTTGGGCTTTGCAGTCGGCTACCAGGGCTTCCTGGTGACCCTCATCACCTTGGCATCCTACGTCATCGGCCGCTACTGGCTGGCTGAGCTGCATCATGCTGAGGCAATTGCCCAAGGTCTTTATAATGCGGCTGATCTGGGTACCAGCATGGCGTTCCTGACCCTCTCTATGGCAGAGATCTTCCATTCCTTCAATATGCGCTCTCTCCACGGCTCTATCTTCACCATGAAGAACCAGAATAAGTGGCTTTGGGGCGCCGGAATTCTCTCCTTCCTGCTGACCACCCTGGTCATTGAGGTGGACTTCCTGGCCAAGGCCTTCAATCTGGCGCATCTGGATCTGACCGAGTATGGTATTGCAATGGCGCTGGCCATCTGCATCATTCCCATCGTTGAGTTCATCAAGATCTTTTCCCGGATGCACGATAAAAAGCGCAACAAATAATGAAATAATTCCCCCTGCTTCGGCAGGGGGATATTTTTTTGCTCTTTTGCTAATAATAAAGCAGAAAGGGGCAAAAAATGGAATTTAAAAATAACTTTGAGGAAAATCTGAAACAGTTTCAAGACGCCTTTGATAAAGATGATACCTTTAAGATGAAGTTTATCCGCAATCCACACCATCCGGAGCTTCAAATGGTGGCGTTACTTTCCGGCGCCATGGTCAGCAGCGACGTCACCGATCGGGACGTGCTTTTGAGTCTGGCATCCTATGATTTTGAGCCGACGGTCGAGGGGGCGTTGGCGGGCGGCATCGGCAATCATAGCGTGGAGGTGAGCGAGGATCTTCAAAAGGCTATGATCCAGATCGGTGCCGGCGATTGCGTGGTGCTGGTGGGAGATGAGCCGCGGTGCATCATTATTGATGCTAAGGGGATGCCCAAGCGCGGCAACGATATTCCCGAAACGGAGATCTCGCTTTTGGGTCCTCAGGACGGCTTTAATGAAAATATCATGGGCAACCTGGGACTTTTGAAAAAGCGGATCGCCACTCCGGATCTAAAATGCGAGTTTGTCACCGCCGGAAAGCGATGCAATAATAAGTTGGCCATCTGCTATCTGGAGGGGGTGGTGCGTCCGGAGCTGGTGGAAGAGGTAAAGGCGCGGATCCAAAAGATCTATATTGATTTTGTGCCGGACGGCAACGTCCTTTCGGAGTTGATTCGGGACTGTCCGTATTCGATCTTTAAGACGGTGGGCAAGACCGGGCGTCCGGACGTCCTTGCATCCAAGCTTCTGGAGGGACGGATCGGTGTGATCATGGACGGCTCTCCTGTTGCCATCACCGTTCCTTATATTTTTGCGGAAGCCTTTCAAAGCCCCGACGATTATTATCAAAGCTATCTCTACGCCAATATCGGCAGGGTACTGCGGTATCTCGGTTTTTTGATCGCCGTCTTTTTGCCCGGCTTTTATCTTTCGGTGGTCAACTTCAATCCCGGCGTACTGCCGGCGCATTGGCTTTATACGGTGCTTGCATCTTCGGAGGGGGTGCCCATCCGAACGGTGACGGAGATGTTACTCCTCTTTTTTGCCTTTGAAATTCTCCGAGAGACCGGCACCCGTATGCCGGCAGGACTGGGACTTGCTTTGAACGTGGTGGGGGCGGTGATCTTGGGGGATGCGGCGGTGACCAGTAATATCGTTTCCACTCCCATGGTGATCATCGTTGCCTTTTCCGGCGTCACCGGTCTGATGGTCAAGGATCTCAAAGGGCCGGTCTTTTATCTGCGGTTGGGAGCAATTCTTGCCGGCGCGGTCTTTGGGTTGCCGGGTCTTGCCTTGATGGCGGTGGCTATGCTGCTCCATCTGGCGTCACTGAACTCTCTGGGTGTGCCCTTTCTCTATACCCTTGGCCATAAAAGCGGTTGCCAGGACACCTTTTTTCGGACGCCTTATTGGCGGATGGTCTGGCGCCAAGAACGCTTTACCGCCAATCAAAGGAGGCAAAAATGAAACGATTGATCATGAAATATATGACGGTGACGGTGTTTTTAGTTGCCGCCGTTTTCGGTTCCTTTTCTATTCCGCGCCGTGAACTGCGCTCTACCGGACAGGTGGCAGGAATTGCGCTGGACGAGGTGGAGGGGAAACTGCGCGCAACCTTCGAGCTTTACGCCCCCTCCTTGGACGAGCCCATCGGCAAGAGCCGCCAGACGGTCGTTACCGTCGGCGAAAGTCTGCAGGAATGTATGGATCGGGCGCAGCTTTCCGGCGGTGAAAGTCTTTTTGCCGACGATATTTCGGCGCTTATTCTTTCCGGTGCAGAGGATCATTTTCTGCTTCAAAAGGTTTACGAACATTATCGGCTTTTGAAAAACGATCAGATGGATCTGCCGGTGTTCTTTGCCTTCGGGCAGGATGCCGGTCGTATTTTTGAGGGGGAAGGGGCGGTGCTTTCCGGAGAATTGGCGGAGAGCGGAAAAGCGTTGCATAAACTGCAGACCATTCGGGATCTGGTCAATGGTTCCGGAGAACGGGTGTTGATCCGTGGGGAGGGGTGTTATGAAATTATTTCGTAGTGCATTACTGCTTTTAGGGGAGACTGCCGCTCTTGGCTGGTTCATTCTGCATGATCTTTCTTTTTTGGCGGTCTTGCCGATCATTCCCTTAGGGGTGTTGTTCTATTTCCTGCACCGCTTTTCTACGGTCAAATGGCTGAATGGCGTGCTCTCTATAGTTGCGGCAAGCTTGGCGGCCTTCACCATCAGCGAGGGCGTCTTTGACGGAAACGGATTTTTTACCCTGCTCTGCCTCATTCCGGCGGTGTCGTTGATGGCACTCAACGTTCCAAAGGCTGAACTGGAACGCATCTCCGGGTGGTGGATGACCGCCTTTCTTTTGGCTTTTATCGTGATGCTCGTTGCGACTCTGCCGGGGGTTCGGTGGACGGCAGAACTGCCGTCGGTCGGCAAATGGGGCGATCTTTTGATCTTTTATCTTTTGGTATTTTTGGAGCCCTTGGGAATGGGGAAGAACTACCGTGCCGCACCGCTTGCCTTGGGAATCTTGCTTCTGCCCTTTAGCCTTGCCGCCTATTTCGCTTTGGGCGGCGGCGCTTTTGCTTGGGCGGAATATCCTTATCTTTCGGTGTGGGCAGGGGTGGCAGTATCCGCCTTTCATCATACCGAGGGGATCATTTTATGCCTTTATTATGGCGTAGGAGCTTTGCGACTGGCACATTTTTTGCAATCTGCCGGGGGGATTTATTGCAAAAAGAAAGGGTTTATCGTCTGATCAGTGAATCGATGGCGATTATTTAAGTCTTAAGGGAAAAACGACTGCTTAGCGGTCGTTTTTTTGTTCATAAATCGTTTAAGAAAAGGTCTTGATTATTATAAATATCTTTAGTATAATTAGTCTGTATATTTATAACTATCTATAGGAGAAACCATGGCAGAAATCAATATCTTTGAAAATGAACATACATTGCAGCAGCATCCGCTGATTGCATCCCGCGGCATCGTCGTCATGCCGGGCACCACCATGTCCTTCGACGTGGTGCGTGAATTTTCCATCGCCGCCGTCGAAGCGGCCGGTAAGCAGGATGGCATCGTCATCATTGCATCCCAGAAAGACTTTTCCGTGGAGGAGCCCGGTCACCGGGATCTTTGCAGCGTGGCGACCTTGGCGAAGATCACCCAGGTGGTGCGCGTAGGCGAGGGTGCCATCCGGGTATCGGTGCGCGGTCTTTCCCGTGCGGATCTTTTGAAGGCGGAAAAGAAATCTCGGATGTTTGTGGGTATCGTCTATCCTATTTCGGAGATCAAGGCACCGGCGGAAGCTCCCAATCGGGAAGCCTTGCTTCGTACCTTGAAGGAGACGTTTGGTGGCTATCTGACTCTCTTGCCGAAGATCAATGAGGAGCTTTCTCCGGAGCTTTTCTCGGAGCAGGATCTGGGTCGTTGTGCCGACCGCATGACCGCCCAATGCTTTTTTGCCCCGGAGCAAAAGCAGACTCTTTTGGAGCAGTTGGATCCGGTCAAGCGTTGCGAAACGCTTCTGGAGATCCTGATGCGGGAGATCGAAGTGCTGAAGATGGAGCAGGAGATCCACGCCCGTGTGCGGGAGTCCATCGAGGCCAACCAGCGCGATTATTATCTGCACGAGCAGATGCGCGTCATTCAGGACGAGCTGGGTGAGAATGAAAACGGTGACGATATCGACGGCTATTATGCCAAGATCGACGCCCTTAACGCCACCCCCGAAATTAAAGAAAAACTCAATAAAGAAGTAGACCGGATGTCTAAGATGCCGCCGATGTCCCATGAGGGCGCGGTGATCCGTAATTATTTGGATCTGGTGCTGGAGGTTCCCTTCGGTGTCTATACCGAGGAAAACCTGGATATCAAATCTGCCCGTGCGATCTTGGAAAAGGATCACTACGGTCTGGATGAGGTCAAGACCCGGGTGCTGGAATTTTTGGCCGTTCGTTCCCTCAATGCGGTGGGCGGTCAGATCCTTTGCCTGGTGGGGCCTCCGGGCGTTGGTAAGACCTCTATTGCGCGGAGCATCGCCGAGGCTACCAACCGCAAGCTGGCGCGGGTCAGTCTGGGCGGCGTTCACGATGAGGCGGAGATCCGCGGTCATCGTAAGACCTATATCGGTGCTATGCCCGGCCGGATCGCGGACGCGGTCATTAAGTCCGGGAGCAGTAATCCCTTGATCCTCTTGGATGAGGTGGATAAAATGTGCTCCGATCTGCGCGGCGATCCTGCCTCGGCCTTACTGGAGGTATTGGATAGCGAGCAGAACTGTAACTATGTGGATCATTATCTGGAGGTGCCCCTGGATCTTTCGCAGGCATTCTTTATGATGACCGCCAATACCTTAGATACCATCCCCCGTCCGTTGCTGGATCGTATGGAAGTGATCGAGCTTTCCTCGTATCTGGATGAGGAAAAATTCCATATTGCCAAGCAATACCTTGTTCCCAAGCAACGGAAAATGCACGGTCTTAAAGCCAATCAGATCAAGATCAACGATGCGGCGATCCGCGCACTGATCGACGGGTATACCCGGGAGTCCGGCGTCCGTTCTCTGGAGCGGAGCATCGGCAAGATCATGCGTAAGGCCGCACTGCAGATCGTGGAAAACGGTAAAAAGAGTATGTCGGTGGGCGTCTCTCAATTGGAGCCTCTTTTGGGAGCTAAGAAGTATAAGGACGAGCCCCTTTATGAAGAGGGCTGCTGCGGCATCGTCAACGGCCTGGCCTGGACGGCGGTGGGCGGCGAGATGCTGACGGTGGAGGTCTCCGTCCTGGAGGGAAGCGGTAAGCTGGAGCTGACCGGCAGCCTGGGCGACGTCATGAAGGAAAGCGCCCGTACGGCGGTCTCTTACCTCCGCAGCGTGGTGGATCGGATGAACGTCAGCTATGATTTTTATAAGACCAAGGATCTGCATATCCACTTCCCGGAGGGTGCTGTCCCCAAGGATGGTCCCAGCGCCGGTATCACCATCGCGACGGCGGTCTGCTCAGCCTTGACGGAGCATCCTGCCGGCAATAAGATCGCCATGACCGGCGAGATTACCCTGACCGGCCGTGTTCTGCCCATCGGCGGCCTGCGTGAGAAGTCCATGGCAGCCTATAAGCACGGCATCACCACCGTCTATATCCCGAAGGATAACGTTCCGGACCTGGAGAAGGTGGATGCAGCGGTGCGCGAAAAGATCAAGTTTATCCCCGTCGGTCATGCGGATGAAGTCCTGCGCGACGTTCTGGGGATTGCAGATAAAAAGAGAAAGACCTTTGTTTGCCCGCCCCATAAGGCCGGCAAAAAGGAGTCGGGTACAGAAGCATGGGTTTAAATTTGCAATTGGTTCAGCTCCGCATCTCGGCGGTGCGTCCCAATCAGTTTCAAAACGGTCTGCCGGAGGTGCTTTTCTGCGGCCGTTCAAACGTGGGCAAAAGCTCGATGATCAACTGCCTTTTGGGCAGAAGGTCTATGGCGCGTACCTCGGAAAAACCGGGGAAGACCGCGACTATTAACTATTACGAGATTGATAAAAAACTCTTTTTGGTGGATCTGCCCGGCTATGGCTATGCCCGGGTCTCCCAGGCGGAGAAGGATAAGTGGGCACGCTTTATGCA
>JAZNVY010000148.1:0-4387 GCA_045593105.1 Eubacteriales bacterium | reverse complement strand
TGGTCTATTCGCTCCTTCATCAAAAATCGGAATACACTTCCGTATCATTCTATGCCAAACGAAAAAAAAGGGCACCCATTAAATGGGTGCCCTTTTTAAAACGTTAAATTAGATTTTCATAATACCGGCCGCATCCAGGATCGAGGAGATCAGGATCAGCACGATGCAGATCGGAGCCACATACTTGATGACGACGGTAAAAAGCTTTTTGGCTTTGAATTTTTCCGTCTGCTCGATTTCTTCGATCAAGGTCACCGGCTTGATGACGTAGCCCACAAAGAGGCAGGTCAGCAAGGCAACGATGGGCATCAGGACGCTATTGCTGATGAAATCAAAGAAGGTCAGCAGATCCATCCCAAGGGGAGCCACATTCTGCCATACACCAAAGCCTAAGGAAGACGGTACGCCAAGTGCCAGGCATCCGATAAATACCACCAGGCAAGAAGCCTTCCGGTTCCAGCCGAACTTATCGCAGAAAATGGAAACGATGGTCTCCATCAAAGAGATGGAAGAGGTAAAGGCGGCAAACAGAACCAGGATAAAGAAGACTGCGCCCAACACATGACCTCCGGGCATCTTATCAAATACCGCAGGCAGGGTAGAGAACATCAGACCGGGACCGGGAGCCGATACGCCGTCGCCGAAGGCAGAAGCGGCAGGAACGATCATCAGACCGGCCATAACGGCAACGCCGGTATCAAACCATTCGATCTGGTGAACCGATTTTTCGATATGATTATCCTTTTTCATATAGGAGCCGTAGGTGATCATAATGCCCATCGCCAACGACATAGAGTAGAACAACTGTCCCATGGCGCCAAGCACGGTATTGATGGAAAACTCCGTAAAGTCAGGCAGCAGATAATCCAAAACACCGGGGCCGATGCCGGGCTGACACATGACGTAGACGGTGATGCCCACGATCATGACGATCAGCAACGGCATCATAAACTTGCTGACCTTTTCAATTCCCTTTTCCACACCAAAGAGGACGATCAGCGCCGTCACGCCCATAAAGATCAGGAAATATACCAGCGGTTCCGAAGTCTGAGAAATGAAATTACCAAAATATGCGCCGTCGGCTGCCGCCTTCCCCTGACCGGATACAAATACGGCGATGTACTTGGTTACCCAACCGCCGATCACCGAATAATACGGCAAAATAATAATGGGGACAAGGGCAGCAATGACACCGATAAAGGAATACTTACTGTTCAGATCCTTAAACGCTTCGATCGCGCTTTTTCCGGTCTTACGGCCGATCGCGATCTCAGCACACATCAAAGCAAAGCCAAAGGTCAGTGCCAGTAAAATATAAGTCAGCAAAAAGACACCGCCGCCATACTTGGCAGCCAGATACGGAAAACGCCAAATATTACCAAGTCCTACGGCAGAGCCGGCCGCCGCCAGGACGAAGCCGATCTTACCGGTAAAACTACTTCTTTTTTCGCTCATAATTTCCTCCTATTTTTAAAGCAAGCTTTCGAGAAAGCTTCAAGAAAAAATGCGGAAGACTTTCGCCTTCCGCATTTGATTTTCATCAAGCGGCTTTAACGCCCCATACGCCTTCATAGCGGTCAACCAGCAAGGTTGCAACTCCGTTATAGAAGCTAACGCTATCAGACTTGAAGGCCTCGGTCTTCAGGTACTTCTTACCACCGGTGGTGATGAAGTAATCTTCCATCTCGATCACCGTCATAGTCAAGGGATCGATAGCATCCATCATAACCTCTTTATCTTCGGTCAAATAGTATGTATAGTAGTCACCCTTATTAATGACGCCGGTTGCGGTTGCAATGTTATCAATCATTGCGACCAACTCCAGCTCTTCGCCGGTAGCCAAGACAGAAGCCTTAATATCAACCTTGGTATTGGGGTTTTCTGCATTTAAAGCAACCTCTTTGATCTCGATCGCAACTTCCTTGGTCGCCTTTGCTTCTTCTACCACAAGATAGGTGGCTCTGGTCTCGTCCAAAATTGCATAAGCAGGACCGGTCAACTGCTCCACCGGCTTAGAACCGGTGTTGTAGAAGAGATGCTTTTTATAAGTGGTCTTGCTCTCGCCCTCGCCGGGAACCGTGAGATACTCAATTCCGTCAAGCTCAGAGATTTCCAGGCTGTATTCCGTCATGTAAGCCGTGGTACCTGCAGTGAGATGCATCTTATCGCCGGCAATGTAGAAGTTTACGTAGTCTCCGGAAGAGGGATTTGCCAGGTTGGTCATGACGATGTTGTTATCATCAAAGACATAAGTCTTATTATCATAATAACTATAAACACCGAAATAATTATCCGTCGCCGTCATGATCTTACCGGGGATCCATTCGTAAGCAAACACCACATCGGCGTTATCCGATGCGCTGTGCCGCAGGAACTTAAAACTCATGTTCGGCCGGTTCAGAAGAGCGGCCGCCGGCTTGGTGGCGCTGGGAGTACCGAATTCAATATAATCGACCAGATCGGTCAGATCGTAGATATCATCAGTGGGCCAGAGGTGATCGTTGAGATAGAGCAGGGTGTTGGTCTGAATTTTGAAGGTCTCACCTTCTGCCGAAGTACCGGTAGCAGCCGTATAACTGCCGAAGGTCAATTCGCTCAGATTAACCTCGTTTACCCAAGGAGAAACCGGTTGATAAGTAATCATCTCTTCATCCTGGGTAAAGGTGCCGGAGCCGTCCTTATCCATGAACATGATCTCCATCGGCCAGCCGATGAATGCGCTCATATCAGCATCCACGTCGACCTGAACACCGTTAGAGAAGAGGACGTCGGCTTTCAGTTCTTTATAATCCATCGGCTTCTGCTTGGTGGCACGAATGATTAATTCAGTGTTATAGCAGCCGTAGACCTTCATAGCCAAACAGTTGATGGCGTAATCCTTGAAGTAAACGAACATTTCCTCGTTCACGTCGCCGTACTCCGGATCAAAGAGCATCGCGCGTGCCACAACGACGGCGGCCTGCTCACGATTTACAAACTCTTTAGAGGCATCCAGCTCTGCATCCATCAAGAGGATCTCAAGAGTAGATTCATAATCCGCGACGGTGCTGATCCCATCTGCTACGCTGAGAACTTTAGCCATCAGCGTGATGAACTCCTCACCGGTAATATCGGCGCTCGGTTCGAATTTACTCTCGGGCACGTTCTCAGCACTGATCAACTGATAATCCTGCGCCCATGCGATGTAGGGCTTAAGGGTATTAACGTCGCTGATATCACCGCCGCCGGCTTCGTCGAAGTTCGTATTCGTAGAAGAATAATCAGCCAGTTCATCATAATCGTAATGAAGCATCCGATAGGCGATACGCAAAGCGTCGCCGCGAGAGACCCTACCGGTAGGATTGAAGGTGCCGTCGTTAAAGCTGGGCATAATCCCCAACTTATCGACAAACTTAATGTAAATAGTATTAACGCCGGACAGGGTGGTGCCGTACATTTCGCTGACGTCCTCATAAACGATCTCCTCATATGCAGCGAATGCAGAGACCGACATACAAGCAGTCATAATAACCACCAGTACCGCCGCCAATAAACTCTTAATGGCTCTCATTCGTTTACCTCCATCTCAACAGGGGTCTTTCCCTTATATTCTGTTATATATTATATATAATAATAAAGCAAGATGCAAGTGATTTATTGAAATGTAGGAGAAAAGTTTAAGAGTTTGTGGAAATTGAATAATTTCAAAAAGAAAACTTTGTTAAAAATAACGGGGCATTTTTTCTGTTTTTTGCAAAAAAATCCCCCTCTCCCGAAGGAGAGGGGGATGATAAAGATCATTCAGAAATTAGACACCGAATGCCAAGCAATCCTTGATTGCCTGCTCCACGATATTCTTAACCGCAGTAGCCTCAGTACGAACGTTGTACTGGGGATTTCTGAAGGACTTGCTGAACTGGTTGATCAGCTTCTTGTTGTCACCGGTTACGGTTTCCCAACCGTTCATCTGAACACCGAAATAGGTGTTCTTGACGCAGAACTCGAAGTGATCCTTCTTATCCTCATAGGTCATAGCGATACTGCCGTTATCGCTGAAGAAGTCGTAGTTCGCCTCGGTGAAGCGGTTTGCCCACAGCTCCATGAACTTCACAGCATAGGGAGCGTTGGACTGGTTCTTCATCTTCTTGGCCAGCATCATGGTGAAGCCGTAGTTGAAGGCGATGCAACGGCCGGTATCAGTGGTAGCTGCCGGGAAGGGAACCCAGTTGTACTTATGAGCCTTACCGTATTCGGTAGAGTCAAAGTTGGGGTTCATGTTTTTGGCGTCTGCCATCATTAAAGTACCGTCAGTGTACAAGTGAACAAAGTCGGACTCGGTGTTATTTACGGGATAGTTCACACTCTTATGGGTAGTGGAAACGAATTCCCAAGCCTGCAGAACGCGCTC
>JAZNVY010000147.1:0-4294 GCA_045593105.1 Eubacteriales bacterium | reverse complement strand
TGGCTACGATCCGACTTCACTTTCGTGCGGAAGTCCCCCGATTTTATTATTTAATATTTATTATTTTTTAACCTCTTAAGGTAGCACCCAAGGCGACGATACCGTCGATCATCTTCTTGACCTTGGCGTCGATCTCCTCATCGCTCAAGGTGCGGTCGGCGGCGCGGAAGGTGAGGCTGAATGCCACGCTCTTCATGCCTTCGGCGATCTGCTTGCCCTCGTAGATATCAAAGAGTGCTACGTTCTCCAGGATGTTGCCTCCCTTTTCGCGGATGACCTTTTCCATGGAGCCGACGGTCAGGCTCTTTTCGCAGACGAAGGCCAGATCTCTGGCGGTAGCCGGGAATTTGGGCAGGGGATGATATTCCTTGGCAGGCTTGGCTGCGGCAAGGATCTTCTCGAAGTAGAGATCGGCGATCCAGACCTTCTCCGGCAGATCAAACTGCGCCGGGATCAAGGGGTGCACCTCGCCCATGAGACCCAGGACTTCGCCCTGATAGGTGATGAGGGCGGCCTTGCCGGGATGGAGGACGGGGCAGTCCTTCTTGGGGCTGAATTCCACTTCGGTCAGCGGCAGTCCGGCAGCCTTCAGCAGCTGCTCCACCGCACCCTTTAAGGTGTAGAAGCTTTCGTTCTTGCCGTAGCAGCCCAGCATATATTCCACCTGCTCGTAGGGCAGGGTGTCAGCACCGGTATAGGTGTAGGTGGTGGCAGGCTCAAAGAGGCGCGCCTCCAGATTACGGTTATTGTAGTTGGTGGCCAGGGTAGAAAGCAGACTGCCCATGGCGGTGGTACGCATGACGCTGGTATCCTCGCCCAGAGGATTGGAGATGGTCACCGACTTGCGGAAGGGACTGTCTGCCGGCAGGAGCAGCTTATCATAGACCTTGGGGCTGATAAAGCTATAGGTGCAGATCTCGCTGTAGCCGCAGGCAAGAGCGGTCTCGTTGAGGGTCTTCTGCAGGCTCTGCGCCGGGGTCAGCATGCCTTGGGTGGTGGTCATCTCCACCAGGGTGGTGGGGATATTGTCGTAGCCGTAAAGACGGACGATCTCCTCCGCCAGATCCGCTTCACCCTCCACGTCGTCGCGGAAGGAGGGGATGGCGATCTCCCAGGGGTTCTTGCTATCATCCACGCCGAACTCCAGCGCCAGGAGAGATTCTTTCATGAATTCTTCGCTGATCTCGGTGCCCAGAAAGGCGTTGATGCGATCGGGACGCAGGGTGATGGTGCGCGGCTTGCGCAGATCGTTATTGACGTCCAGCACGCCGGCAACCACCGTACCGCCGGCTAACTGCTCAGCCAGCTCGCAGGCACGGTTGAGGGCGCCCTCGACCATGACGGGATCCAAGCCCTTTTCATAGCGGCCGGAAGCGTCGGTACGAAGACCCAGCGCACGGGAAGCCTTACGGACGGTCACGCCGTCGAAGTTGGCAGACTCAAAGACGATGGTGGTGGTATCGTTTTCGATCTCACTGTTGAGACCGCCCATGATACCGGCGATGGCGATGGTGCCCTCGCCGTCGGCAATGGTCAGCATGGTGGACTGCAGGGTACGCTCCTGCTCGTCCAGGGTGGTGAACTTTTCGTTATCGGCCGCCATCTTGACCCGGATCTCCTTGCCGCGGATGGTGCGGTAATCGAAGGCGTGCATAGGCTGACCGTATTCCAGCATGACGTAGTTGGTAATATCGACCACGTTATTGATGGGGCGTACACCTACCGCATAAAGGCGGTTGCGGAGCCAGAGGGGAGAAGGTGCGATCTTGACGTTCTTTACCACCCTTGCGCTATAGCGCGGGCAGGCTTCCGGCTCTTCCACCGTGACGGAGAGATAGTTCTTGATATCGTCGGTGGTATCCTCATGGAATTCGGGCGTATGCTTATTGAAGGGACGCCGATAGGTGGCGGCAGTCTCCCGTGCAAGACCCAGGACGGAGAGGCAATCGGGACGGTTGGGGGTGATCTCAAATTCGATCATGGGATCGTTGAGTCCCAAAGCCTCGTCGATGGGCGTACCGGGCTGATATTCGCCGGGGAGGATCATAATGCCGTCCTCAATGCACTCGGGGAAGTTACCGGTGGTCAGGTTCAGCTCGCCCAGAGAGCAGAGCATTCCGTTGGAGGGCAGACCGCGGAGCTTGCCCTTCTTGATCTTGATGCCGCCGGGCAGCAGACTGCCGTCCAAAGCCGCCGGGACGTAGTCGCCGGGCTTGACGTTCTGGGCGCCGGTGATGATCTGGATGGGGGCTTCTTCGCCCACGTCCACCTGGCAGATCAGGAGATGATCGGAGTCGGGATGGGGAGTGACCTCCAGAAGATGACCCACAACCACCTTTTGAATATTATCGTTCCAGCAGCTGAAGGTCTCTACCTTGGAGCCGCTCATGGTCATATCTTTTGCAATTTCAGCCGCCGATTCTTTGATCTCTACGAAATCGGCAAGCCAGCCTTTGGTTACGTTCATGATAAATAGCTCCTTTCCTTAAAACTGCTCTAAAAATCTCAGATCGTTCTCAAAGAACAACCGCAGATCGTCGATATTGAAGCGACGCATGACGATACGCTCCAAGCCTAAGCCGAAGGCAAAGCCGCTGTAGACCTCAGGATCGATGCCGCAGCCCTGGAGCACCTTGGGGTGCACCATGCCGGCGCCCAGGATCTCGATCCAGCCTTCACCCTTGCAAAGACGGCAGCCTTTGCCGCCGCAGGAGAAGCAGCGGATGTCCATCTCGGCAGACGGCTCGGTAAAGGAGAAGTGATGGGGACGGAACCGTACCACCGCCTCCTCGCCGTAAAGCCGCTTGGCAAAGAGCTCCAAGGTACCCTTGAGGTCGCTCATGCGGATGCCCTTATCCACCACAAGACCCTCGATCTGATGGAAGAGGGGGGAGTGGGTAGCGTCCACCTCATCGGAGCGGTATACCCGACCCGGAGCGATGACCTTGATGGGGGGCTGCTGCTTTTCCATGACCCGTACCTGCATCGGAGAGGTCTGGGTACGCAACAGAATGTTTTCGGTAATATAGAAGGTATCCTGGGTGTCCCGGGCAGGATGGTTCTTGGGCATATTGAGCGCCTCGAAGTTATAATGATCCAGCTCTACCTCCGGACCGGTGGCGATCTGAAAGCCCATGCCGAGGAAGATGTCCTTAATTTCATCCAATACCTGAGAGAGGGGATGCTTTTTGCCCATGGGCGCGGCAACGCCGGGGACGGTGACGTCCAACTGCTCTTCCTGCAGTCTGCGCTCCAACTCCGCCTTCTCCAAGGCGGCAACCTTGGCTTCCATGGCGGCCTCGATCTCACTTCTGGCCTCATTGACCAGCGCGCCCATCTTGGGGCGTTCCTCGGGCGCCAAGGCACCCATACCGCGCAAGAGTGCGGTCAGCTCGCCCTTTTTACCCAAATACCGGACCCGAAGAGCCTCCAGCTCTGCGGCGGTATTGCAGTTTTCCAGCTGCGCCCGCGCTTCAGCGCGTAACGCTTCCAGCTTTTCTTTCATATTGCTTTCCTCCAAAAAAATAAAGCCTCGCCCCTAAAGAGGGACGAGGACTAAAATGTACCCGTGTTACCACCCAAATTCCAAAGCAGTACGCTTTGGCACTCGTATGCCCGATAACGGCAGGCGACCGTCGCTTTTTCCAAAAGCACCGCTCCCGGGTTGAAGATAAATCCCACTCCTTATGCTAAGGTGCTTTCAGCCGCTGACACCTTTTCTCTTTCGCCGGTGGAGGGATCTTTGACGCCCGTTCAATGCGTTTTCAAGTATTTTATCACACTAAACAAATAAAATCAATAGTTTTTTTAAAAGAAAGTGATATTGAAAATGTAATAATAATGTGATAAAATATAATGTAACATTAAATCAAAGAGGTGTTTTGAGCGAATGGAAAACTTCATCGAATATTGCTTGCCATACAGAATGACGGCGGCAGACCATCTGAAAAGGGTGGTCTATAGCGTTGCGCCCATGGTGCTGGGGGTCTTTCTGATCATGTATCTGGGTGCAATCGGCATTTTCCTTTGCGCCGGTCTTTGCTATCTGGCGTATCGCTTGTTTTTATCCTTTAATTATGAGCTGGAATATTCCCTTTTGGAGAATGAAATCACCTTTACCCGGATCATCAATAAGGAGCGTCGGCGCGAGATGCTGAAGGCCGATATTGCCAAGACGGTCAGTTACGGTCCCATTGAAAAGATGCCCAAGGGTCAGAAAGTTCGATCCTTCCTCTCTAACCAAGGGGAAGAGCCTTGCTATTACTGGGTCACCCTGGATCAAAAGGGGGAGAAG
>JAZNVY010000146.1:0-4855 GCA_045593105.1 Eubacteriales bacterium | reverse complement strand
AAAAAGCATCATATAAAAAGAAAAAATCGCAGTTCTGCGATTTTTTCTTCCTTTTGGGATATGAAAACTTTTATAAATCTATATTTTTCTGTGTTCTTTCTTGCTTTTTGCGTTCCGGACTTTTTTTACATCCCCTTTTATATTACAGTTCAACTGCAGGAATGATCTTCCAATCATGCTGCTCCAAGCGGCGTTCTGCTTCTGCTTCATCCACGTGGGCAATTTCACTGACGATCCGGATCATTCGCGCTTTCAACTTAATATTGACCGGCTTGATATGAACCATATAGTTTTCATAAACCCGGCCGTATTTGATCATGGCACCGGTTGAGATCATATTCAATACCATCTTTTGCGCAGAACCGGCCTTCATTCGAGTAGATCCGGTCACCACTTCGGCACCGGTATCCAGAATAATTGGAATATCGGTGATCTCCGCCGTCAGACTTCCCTCATTGCAGGTAATGCCCACCGTAAAGGCACCGCACTCTTTGGCAAACCGCAGAGCCCCCACCACGTAAGCGGCATTACCGGCCACCGAAAGACCGACCACCGTATCTTCCGGTTTGATTTCAAACTGCTCCAGATCCCGGCGCCCTGCCACGCCGTCGTCCTCCACGCCTTCGACGGCACTCCGCAAGGCGTAATCGCCGCCGGCAATAATGCCCACGACCATATCCTTGGAAACGCCATAGGTCGGCGGACATTCCGAAGCGTCCAAAACCCCCAAACGGCCGGAGGTACCGCAACCTAAATAAAAGATCCGTCCGCCTTTTTTCAATCCCTCGCCGGCACGATCGATCACCTCGGCGATCTGCGGCAGTACCTTACCGACAGCCATGGCAGCATTGATATTTTCCTGTTGCATTACTTCTGCCATTTCCAGGGCAGTCATTTTATCAATATGCGTGGTATTCTCATTTCTTTGTTCTGTTTTCAGCATTTAATGAACCTCCTTCACGTCCGGTGCACCGGCGCGCAAAAGTGCCCCTACCACCGGTTCAGACTCTAAAATTTCAATCTTCCCTAAACGGGGATCTTCTAAAAGCGCCATTAAGCGATCCAGGAAAAGATCCCGATAACGGGTAATCCCTCCGGCGAGCACCACCGGCACCGATTTATCCATGGGAAAGCGCTGTAATGCCGCTGATAAAAGGTTGGCAAATTCACGCAGGTTTTCCTCGATTGCTTCCAGCGCGATCTGATCTCCGGCTTTTGCCGCTTCAAAAAGGATCGGTGAAAAAGAAGCCATATACGCTTTGTCCTGCTGATACAGCACGGAAAGAGCTGCCGAAACGTTATCGCCGACCCGCTCTCTGACCGCTGCAGTCATCGCCGTCGCACTGCCACATCCATCCATCTCCCGAAAAGCCGCCTTCAAGCAAGCCGCACCAAGTGCACTTCCGCTAAAGCAGTCTCCTAAAAAATGGCCGTAACCGCCGATGCGCTGAACAGTATCCTTTTGCGCGGCAAAAACCACCGAGCCGGTACCCAGGATCGCTACGATCCCGTCTTTTCCACGAAGTCCTGCGCCGATAATATTCTCGCCGTCATTCCCGGTACCGTATTTGGAAAAATGAAATTTTTCCAAAAATGACGCAAGCTCTCCCCGATTGTTTCCAACCGTCCCACCGGCAATGCCGGCAAAAGCGGAGATCTTTCCGCAGGGAATGCCGCCACAGATCTTTTTAATGCCTTCTTCCAGGACTGAAAAACAGGTATCAAAGCCAACACTCACCGGATTGCAAGCGCCTAAAACCAAAGAGTTTAACACTTTTCCTTCCGCATCAGTCAATAGAAACTTCGTTTTAGTTCCGCCGCCATCAATTCCGAGGTAAAAGGACGGCGTCTCCCTGAAATCAAAGAGCGTATTCAGATCCGTCCCCAATGCGGCAGCCAGCTCCGGCAATACCTCAGAAGGAGGCATTGCTTTTCCCGATTCCCATTTACTGACCGCCTTACCGGTATAAGAAATCATTTCACCCAATCGTATTTGAGTCAACCCGGCTAAGACGCGATATTCTTTTAAATTCAAACCAAATCTAATTTTCATTTCGTCCATCCTGATCCCTCCTGCCCCTATTATACTTCCGAAAAGTCGCCTTGTAAATCCACATTTTTACTATTTTTCAATTTTTCATCTACGAACTGTAGATTTTTAAGATACTTTAAAATATTAAGATTTTTCATAATGTTTGACATTTCATTCATACTAAGATATACTACTAATAGAAAAAAATGTCGCAAGAGAAAGGAGAAGCCGATTGAGCAAAAAGAAAAAAATCAATAAAAAAGCGCTGATCGCCGGTCTTCTCTTATTAGGCGGCAATCTGCTTTTTTTCTTTACCGTCTGGTTGCTGAGTAAATACGATAATATTGATCTGGATCAAGTCTTATTTCAGATGAAAAGTCCAGCCTCCGGCGCGCACAAAAGCCTCTTGAACAGCGCATTTCTCCGGGTTGGCGTATTTGGATTTGTCGGGACAGGGCTTTTTATCTTCCTCTATTTCATCCTTTCCGGACGCTTAAAGAAATTCTTCCAAAATAAAAAGCGCTATCTTTCCTATTGCAATACAAAGGTCTGCAGTTTCTTTAAAAAATATATGCTCTCTATCTCGTCTGTCCTCTTATGCTTTTCTATTTTGTTCTTCATGATCAAGCTGGAGGTCTTCGGTTATATCGGTGCCATCACCACCGATTCAGACTTTATTAAGGAGCATTATGCAGACCCCGGTGAAGTTTCGCTGAAATTTCCGGAAGAAAAGCGTAACCTTATTTATATTTTTTTGGAGTCCATGGAGAATACCTATGCAGATACCGCCGCAGGCGGTTTGATCACTGAGGATTTCATTCCGGAGCTTTCTAAACTCGCAGAAGAAAACGTCAGCTTCTCCCATACCTCCGGAATCGGCGGTGCCTACTCCTACGCCGGCACCACCTGGACGGCGGCGGCCATGGTGACCCAGACCTCCGGAATTCCCATCAAGGTTCCCCTCACTGCAGACACGTATGGCGGCGAGGACAAATTCATCCCCGGCATCACCTCCATCGGTGAAATTTTGGAAAAAGAAGGATACAATCAAACCCTGCTCTTGGGCTCCGATGCCGCCTTTGCCGGACGGGATTCCTATTTCACCGAGCACGGCAATTATGATATCGTTGACATTGTTTCCCTCAAAGCGGAGGGACGTCTGCCGGAGGATTACCTGGAATTCTGGGGCTACGAAGATCAAAAGCTTTTTGGCTTTTCTAAGGAAGAACTTGCAAAGCTTGCCGCCAAGGATGAGCCCTTTAACTTCACCATGCTGACGGTGGATACCCACTTCCCCGACGGTTATCTCTGCGAGCTCTGCGGATCGACCCACAAAGAGCAGTATGCCAACGTCCTCAATTGTGCATCCAAGCAGATCGCCTCATTTGTAAAGTGGATTAAAGAGCAGCCTTTTTACGAAAATACCACCATCATTCTCAGCGGCGACCATCTGACCATGGATCCGAAATTCCTGGCTGATATCGACGAGACCTATCAGCGCACCATTTATAACTGCATCATCAATGCCCCTCTCCAGCCTGAGCAGGAGAAGGAACGCGAGTTTGCCACCTTTGATATGTTCCCCACCACCCTTGCAGCAATGGGCGTGGAGATCGAGGGAGATCGCTTGGGACTTGGAACCAACCTTTTCTCCAAGGAAAAGACCCTCACCGAGCAATACGGTTATGAAAATCTTAGTCAGGAGCTGAGCAAAAAATCCTTATTCTATAATGAAGAATTCTTGGCAATGCAGCAAAAATCCAATAGAAGATCCGCGGAATAATAAATTCCGCGGATTTTTTCTTGTATTTTGTCAAAAAAGATGATATCATTAAGAAAAAAAACAAAGGAGCATTTAAAAATGGGAAAAGCAAAAGCAACCTGGAATGAATTCAAGGAGTTTATCAGCAAGGGCAATATTATCGATATGGCCATCGGTGTCATCGTCGGTAACTCCTTCAAGGCAATCATTACTGCATTGGTCGATAATATCATCATGCCCTTGATCGGTCTCGCTTTGGGCGGCAAGGATTTCAAGACCCTCGCAGTCACCATCGGGCAGGCAAAGATTGAATATGGCCTTTTTATCCAAAGCGTCGTTGATTTCTTCATTATCGCCGCTTGCCTTTTCGTTGCATTAAAGGTGATCACCACCTTGGCAACCATCCGCAAAAAGAAGGAAGCGGAAGAAGAAGCTGCCGCTGAGCCTCCTGCAAAGCCGGACGACGTAGTTCTCTTGGAAGAGATCCGCGACCTTTTGAAGGAGAAGAAATAATGGCAAAGATCCGCGGCATTCACCACATCTGCATTAAAAGCAACGGTGTCGAGGAATTTGAAAAGCTGGTCCATTTCTATCATGAACTTTTAGAACTCCCCATCGTCTATCAATGGGGCGAAGGGCAAAGCCAAGGAATGATGCTGGACACCGGTGCCGGCTATCTGGAGCTCTTTCCCAACGCACCGGACTCGCCCGGCCAAGGCGCTTTACGGCATATTGCCCTGGCCACCGATGACGTGGACGGTTGTATCGAGATTGTTCGCGCCGCCGGCTACGAAATCACCATTGAACCCAAGGATATGGTGGTAGGCGGTGTCCTCCCTGCCAGGCTGGCATTCTGCCTCGGTCCGGTGGGCGAAGATGTAGAGTTTTTCTGTGAAAAGTAAAAAAATACGGTAGGTTCTTAAGGCCAAGTGTCTCAAAGGACACTTGGCGGCGATATAAATTCCTTTGGAATTTTCGATATAAAAAGGGAAGGGGGGTTTTTCCCCCGACCCCTTTCTCGCTATGTTTTTCCTAAGGAAAAAGCGATATGGTTCTTCGCA
>JAZNVY010000145.1:0-6700 GCA_045593105.1 Eubacteriales bacterium | reverse complement strand
TCCGGCAGAGCGTCCATAAAATCGATCATCCCGGGGATCTCGTTGAGGATCTGGGTACGACCCTGCAGCAGCGCGGCCAGGGCGGCAAAATCAATATCGGTCCGCTTTACGGCTTCTTGAATGAAAGGCATCGCCATTTCTAAGAATTCTTCTGCCGGCATGGCTTTGATATATTCGCCGTTGAGCCATGCCAATTTTTCATTATCAAAGATTGCCGGGGACTTGGAGATGCCGGCGACGTCGAACTCTTTGATCAGCTCTTCCAGGGTGAACTTCTCCTGCTCACTCTTGGGCGCCCAGCCCAAAAGGGCAATATAGTTCAGAACGGCATCCTTGAGGTAACCCTTTTTGATGAGATCCTCGTAGGAAGCGTCGCCGTTTCTCTTAGAAAGCTTATTCTGCGCATCCTTCATGACGGGGGCGCAATGGATATACTTGGGGATCTCCCAGCCGAATGCTTCATAGAGCAGGTTATACTTGGGGGTAGAGGAGAGGTACTCCTTACCGCGTACCACGTGGGTGATGTTCATCAGGTGATCGTCTACCACGTTGGCGAAGTTATAGGTGGGCAGACCGTCGGTCTTGACGAGGATCTGGTCATCCAGCTCGCTATTATCGACGGTGATCTCGCCGTAAACCTCGTCCACAAAGGTGGTGGTACCCTCGGTGGGGATCTTCTGACGGATGACAAAGGGGATACCGGCCGCCAGCTTCTCCTCGATCTCTTCCTTGGAGAGGTTGCGGCAATGGCCGTCGTATTTATGGGGAACCTTAGAGATGGAATGGATAAGCTTCAGCTCGTCCAACCGCTCCTTATCGCAGAAGCAATAATAAGCGGCGCCCTTTTCTACCAGTTCCTTGGCGTAGTCCATATAAAGACCCCGACGCTCACTCTGGATATAGGGGCCGTAATCGCCGCCCACATCCGGACCTTCGTCCCAGTTCATGCCGGTCTCTTTCATGGTGCGGTAAATCAAATCTACGGCGCCTTCTACGTAGCGCTCCTGGTCGGTATCCTCGATCCGCAGGATGAATTTACCGTCGTTCTGCTTGGCGATCAGATAGGTATACAGCGCAGTACGCAGGTTGCCAACGTGCATATAACCGGTGGGAGAGGGGGCAAATCTTGTTCTTACAGTCATAATTTATTTCTCCTTACGTATTTGAATAATATAATAATATTTATTTTAACAGTTGTCAAGTTGAATTATTTATGGTATGATATTTGGAGAATCTTTGAAAAGAGGAATTAGAATGGAAAAAACAATTTTCAGCGGAATTCAGCCCAGCGGAATTATTACGCTGGGTAACTATATCGGTGCGGTACGCAACTGGAGCAAGGTCAGCGATCAGGGCAAGGGCATCTTCTCGGTGGTGGATCTTCATGCCATTACCGTCCGCCAGGATCCCAAGGAGCTGCATGAGCGGATCCTTTCTACCTTGGCGATGATTATTGCCAGCGGCGTGGATCCGGAAAAGAATCTGATCTTTATCCAGAGCCACGTGCCGGAGCATTGCGAGCTTTCCTGGATCCTCAATTGTTATACTATGTTTGGCGAGCTTTCCCGGATGACCCAGTTTAAGGATAAATCCAAGCGTTATGCCGATAATATCAATGCCGGTCTTTTCGATTATCCGGTCTTGATGGCGGCGGACATTCTGCTTTACGATACCGATCTGGTGCCGGTGGGCGTGGATCAGAAGCAGCATCTGGAGCTGGCGCGGAACATTGCCAACCGGATGAACGGCATCTTCCCCGATCTCTTTACGGTGCCGGAGGGCTACATCCCCAGCCTGGGTGCCAAGGTCATGAGCCTGACCCAGCCGGATAAGAAGATGAGTAAGTCCGATCCCAACCCCAAGAGCTATATCAGCATCATCGACGAGCCGGCAAAGATCCTCAAGAAGTGCAAGAGCGCGGTCACCGATTCGGAGAACCGCATCGCCTTTGAAGAGGGGCGTCACGGCATGAATAACCTTTTGACCATCTACAGCGCCATGACCGGCACCACTATTGAGGATGCGGTACGGCAGTTTGAGGGTCAGGGCTACGGCACCTTCAAGACGGCGGTGGCAGAGGCGATCATCGCTGAGCTGACTCCGTTGCAGGAGGAATATCGCCGACTGATGGCGGATCCCGCTTATCTCCGCGAGGTCTATACCCGCAGTGCAGAGGAAGCCAGAAAGATCGCCGCCAAGACCTTGGCGCGCGTTCATGAGCGGATCGGCTTTGTGGCAAGATGATTTTTCTCTGGAAAATAAACGGAGTGTGAAATTAAAAGATGTCAAAATTTGATTATCTTATCATCGTCCTGGCTTGGCTGGTGGCGGGACTTACCAGTTTCCTTTGTACCCCTTTGGCCAAGCGCGTGGCGGAAAAGATCGGCGCGATCGACGTCCCCAAAGACGCCCGGCGGATGCATAAAAAACCCATCCCTCGGCTGGGCGGATTGGCGATCTTTCTCGGTTTTTTCATCAGTACGATGGTTTTTACCTTTAACTTCATTAATCTGAAGATCTATGGAATGCTGATCGGTGCGATGATCATCGTGGCGCTGGGAATGGCCGACGACGTCTTGGCGCTGAAGGCGAAATATAAATTTATCGTCCAGATGGTGGCGGTGGTCATCCCCGTCGCTTGCGGTGTGCGGATCGAATGGTTTCCTAATTTCTCGGGAGAAAATCCCTATATGCCGCTCCCCTTTTGGTGGTCGGTGGCGGTCAGTATCATCTGGCTTCTGGCGATCCTCAACGCGGTGAATATCATCGATGGCTTGGACGGTCTGGCCTGCGGTGTTTCCACCATCATGACCATCAGTTGTGTGGCGATCCTGATCCTTTTGGAATCTCCTCAGGTGGCGATCATTGCGGCGGCTTTGGCCGGTGCCTGCATGGGCTTTTTGCCCTATAATATCAATCCGGCAAAAATGTTTATGGGAGATACCGGGGCGATGTTTATCGGCTATTCCCTGGCCTGTCTTTCCATTATCGGTCTATTCAAGGCTTATGCCATCGTGGCGTTCTTTGTGCCGGTGCTATTATACCTTTTGCCGATCTTTGACCTGCTTTTCGCGGCAGGACGCCGGATCTTGAGCGGTCATTCTCCCATGCAAGCGGATAAATCTCATTTGCATCATAAGCTGATCGCTATCGGATTTTCTCAAAAGCAGGCGGTGGCTATTCTTTATGGGATCGCCGCTATTCTCGGTTTTTGCGCCGTTTTGATGGCGACGGATGATTTCTCTAAACCCTTTATCATCATTGGTGCAGCGTTTGTGTTTATTATGATCGGTGCCTTTATCCTCTACCGAAGAGAGAAAAAGGCGGAGCAGACGGAGGAAAAAAATCATGAAGAGAATTAAAGTAATGTCTTTTTTCGGCACCCGTCCCGAGGCGATCAAAATGGTTCCGGTTATCGAGGCGTTAGAGCAATGTCCGGAGATCGAGAGCGTGGTCTGCTTATCCGGTCAGCATCGGGAGATGCTGCGCCAGGTCTTGACCTCTTTTCAAATTGAGGCGGATCACGATCTGGATATCATGAAGCCGCGGCAGACCATTACCACCATTACCTCCGGTGTTTTGGAGGGGATGGAAACGCTGCTCAAGGAGCAAAAGCCGGATCTCATCCTGGTTCACGGCGATACCACCACCGCCTTTTCCGGTGCTTTGGCCGGCTTTTATGCAGGCGTCGCGGTGGGGCACGTGGAGGCCGGTCTGCGTACCTATGATAAATATTCCCCCTATCCGGAGGAGATGAACCGGTGCATGATCGGGCGGATCGCCGATCTGCATTTTTCGCCCACCGATGCCAATCGTAAAAACCTGGCTCGGGAAGCGACTGCCGGGGAGATCTACGTGACCGGAAATACGGTCATTGACGCTTTGAAAATGACGGTACAGCCGGAATATCAGTTCCAAGAACCGGCGTTAAAGCAACTGGATCTTTCCGCAAAGCGGACTATCTTGCTTACGGCGCATCGCCGGGAAAATCTGGGCGAGCCGTTGCGGCAGATCTGCCGTGCCGTCCGCCGGATGGTGGAGCAAAATCCGGACGTTCAGGTGGTCTATCCGGTGCACCTTAACCCGGCTGTCCGGGAGGTGGCCAACGAGATCTTGGGCGGATGCGAACGGATTCATCTTATCGAACCGCTTGACGTATTTGATATGCATAACCTGATGGAGCGGTGCTACATGGTGATGACCGATAGCGGCGGCTTGCAGGAGGAGGCTCCGGCGCTTGGAAAGCCTGTCTTGGTGCTTCGTACCGAAACGGAGCGCCCGGAGGCGGTGGAATACGGAACGGTTCAGATGGCCGGCGTGGAGGAGGAAACCATCCTCTCCATGGCCAACACTCTACTCCGCGACCCGGCTGCCTATGCGAAGATGGCACACGCGGTCAATCCCTATGGAGACGGGCAGGCGGCTGATCGGATCGTGAAGGCGATCCTGCACCATTTCGGAAAAGGTGAAAAGCCGCAGGAATTTGAAGTATAAAATCAAAAGGCGGTAGTTCCCTACCGCCTTTATTCTTAGGAGAAAGAAAATAATGAAGATCGCATTACTGCAATTATTGCCGGAGGATCCGCTGAATAAAGGGCTTGCAGCCTGCAGAAAGGCGAAGGAAATGGGAGCAGATATTGCTCTTTTCCCCGAAATGTGGAACTGCGGCTATCAGATCGAACCTACGCTTGCCATTCCGGCGGACGGATCCTTTGCTAAGGCGTTTCAAAAGCTTGCCGGAGAATTAGAAATGGCGATCGGGGTCACCTTATTAGAGCAATACGACCCCAATCCGCGCAACACGATGCTTCTCTTTGATCGTCATGGCAAGGAGGTCTTACGCTATGCCAAGGTCCATACCTGCGACTTCGGCGATGAGTGCGCGCTCACGCCCGGGGAGGATTTTTACGTAGCGGATTTAGATACCGATGAGGGAAGCGTTAAGGTGGGGGCGATGATCTGCTACGATCGGGAATTCCCGGAGAGCGCCCGTATTCTAATGCTGAAGGGGGCTGAGCTGATTTTAGTTCCCAATGCTTGCCCTATGGAGATCAATCGTCTGTCCCAGCTCAGGGGGCGCACTTATGAGAACATGGTGGCGATCGCCACCTGCAATTATCCGGCACCTCATCCGGATTGCAACGGACACTCTTCGGTCTTTGACGGAATTGCGTATCTGCCGGAGCTTCCCGGCTCCAGGGATACCAAACTTTTAGAGGCGGACTCCCGAGAGGGGATTTATTTGGCGGAGCTTTCTTTGGAACTCTTGCGGCAGTACCGCCGGGAAGAGGTGCACGGAAACGCCTACCGGCGTCCGGAGAAGTATCACCTATTGCTGGACGAGCAGATTGGGGAGCCTTTTATTCGTTTTGATCGAAGAAAATAGATAAAACCTATTGCATCTGATAGAAAAATGCGATAAAATAAAAGCAAATTCATCCACGGAGGAGCAAAAAATGAACGTTGTATGTTTAGATATGGAAGGCGTCTTAGTTCCGGAGATCTGGATCGCATTTGCAGAGGCCAGCGGGGTTCCAGAACTGAAAAGAACCACCCGGGACGAGCCGAATTATGATAAATTGATGGAGTATCGCTTGAGTATCCTCAAAGAGCACGGCTTGGGTCTGAAGGAAATTCAAGAGACTATCGCTAAGATCGATCCTATGCCCGGCGCCAAGGAATTTTTGGATGCCTTGAGAAAGGAAACGCAGGTCATCATTCTCAGCGATACCTTTACCCAGTTCGGGATGCCTTTGATGGAGAAGTTGGGGTATCCCACCCTTTTCTGCAATGAACTGATCGTGGGTGAGGACGGTGCCATCACCGGCTATAAGATGCGGTGCGAAAAGTCCAAGTACACCACCGTCAAGGCGTTGCAGTCCTGCGGTTTTGAGACCATCGCCGCCGGCGACAGTCACAATGACCTCGGCATGATCCGCGCCAGCAAGGCCGGTTTCTTATTCAAGAGTACCGATGCCATCAAGGCGGAAAATCCCGATCTTGAAGCCTTTGAGGAGTATGATGAGCTCCTTGCCGCGATTAAAGCGGTTCTATAATTAAAGCGGTTCTTTAATTAAGAATAAAACTCCCCGGTTGACCGGGGAGTTTTTCAGACTGTCAAAAAAGTCCCCGACCGCAGAAAAAGGAAATAATTAAAAGTTCATGCCGATTTTGCAATATAACGGCGAGAAAGAGATTTTCCTCTTTCTCGTTGTTTCTTTATAAGGAAAAAATCCGCATGAAAATGCGGATTTTGATTAAATTTTTCTGCTATCCGTGGGGCCGCTCTCTACCGTACCGATGTACGCCGACGAGATCGGCTCCGCGAATTCGGAAACATTTTTGAGAGTCTCCCCAGCGTGTCAAAGATAAAAAATAGGGTTCTTTGACACGCTATAAAACTCCCCGGTTGACCGGGGAGTTTTTATATTATTTATCTCGGGGCTTGGCGAAAAGGCTGAAAAAGATACCAAAGCCAATGGCGGCGGCGATGCCGCCGGCGGTGGCTTGCAGACCGCCGAGAAAAACGCCCAGCAAACCATGGGAGTCTACGGCACGCTCTACCCCTTTAGCCAGGGAATAGCCAAAGCCGCTCAAGGGAACGGTGGCTCCGGCTTTACCGAACACCACGATTTTATCGTAGATGCCGATGGCGGTAAGCAAAACGCCGCTGCAGACGTAAAGAACCACGATCCTTGCC
>JAZNVY010000144.1:0-9986 GCA_045593105.1 Eubacteriales bacterium | reverse complement strand
GATGCCGGTGCCGAAAAACTGCTCCATGGTGGAGGCTGCCGCCATCCCCGAGGCCTTTGCCACCGCCTACCTCAATCTCTTTATCGAGGGAGGACTCAAGGAAGGCAACACCCTTTTGATGCACGCCGGTGCCAGCGGGCTTGCCAGCGTCATTATTCCCATGGCCAAAGCTTTTGGCGCCCGGGTCATCACCTCGGTGCTGGACGATGAGAAGGAAAAAGCTATCGCCCATCTGAACGCTGATCGGATCATCAACTTCTCCAAAGAAAAGACTGCTGACGTTCTGAAAGAAGAGCTGGAGGCAGGACGCAGCGTGGACGTCACCATCGACTGCCTGGGTGGTGCGCCCATGGGCGATTGTCTGCCCTATCTGACCCACGGCGCGCGCTGGATCATGATCGCCGCCCTTGCCGGCACCAAGACCGAGATCGACCTCAAAAATATCTACGTTCGCAACGTGCGGATCATCGGGTCTACCTTGCGTTCCAGAACGCCGGATATGAAAGCGTTCATCCTCAGCGAGCTGGTCAAGAACGTATGGCCTAAGATCGAGCAGGGGCTCATCAAGCCCACCATCTATAAGACCCTGCCCATCACCGAAGCGGAAGAAGCCCAGGCCATCATGGCACGGGGCGAGAGCGTCGGCAAGATCGTCTTGATCGTGAAATAAACGCAAAAAATGACCACCCTTTCGGGTGGTCATTTTAATTTTTTATTTATACAGGCTTTCTTTACCTTTAATGGTGAGAGCTTCCTCGCCCAGGTATTCAACCACGTCCATGCCCAGGAACTGCGCCAAGTCACGCATCTCAGCAACGGTATTGACGTTGATATTGATACCGGTCTTCATCCGCTCTGCCATCGCCTCGATTTCCTTTTCGCCGTGGGTATAGATCCGATCCTGGCCCTCTGCCTTGGGGGAATTTCTCAGCTCGTCCAGATAAGCGGAGAGATGCGCCTTCATGCCTTCGGCATCGCCGAAGATCTTGGGGTCAATGACCATAAAGCCATGGCAGATGCCGCCCTTTCCACCCACATTGGTCTTATCGGAGGTGGTGCCCATGGAGATGATGGAGCTGAAGAGCTCTGCTACCATGCCCCAGCCATAGCCCTTATGGCTGCCGCTATCCTCAACGGAACCGCCCAGGGGCAGGATGCCGCCACCCTCTTTATTGATAATGCAGCTAAGAACTCTCGCCGCATCGGTGGACTCGTTACCGGTGGAGTCGATTGCCCAGCCGTCGTGGAGGGGCTTATCCAGCTTATTATAAACCTCCAGCTTACCGCGGGTCACCACGGTGGTGGATGCATCAAAGAAGAAGGGAGTGGGTTCTGCCGGGAACGCAATGGCGATAGGGTTAGAGCCCAGCATCGCCTGACGGCCGTAGGTAGGAACCATGATGGCGGTGGTATTGGTGGTAGAAATACCGATCAAGCCCTCATCACAAGCCATCTTGGAATAATAGCCGGCGATTCCGTAGTGGGTGGAATTACGAACCGAAACAATGGCAATACCGCTCTTCTTAGCCTTCTCAATGGCCATCTGCATTGCCTTATGACCGACGACCTGACCCATGCCGTCGTGGGCATCAATGACGGCGGAAACGGGGGTCTCAAAGACCACCTCAGGCTCTGCCTCTACCCGGATCAGACCCTTGGCAATATCTTTATGATAGCGCACCAGGCGCTGGGTACCATGGGAATCAATGCCATAGAGATCAGCCAGCAAAAGAACGTCGGTAATAATACCGGCATCCTCTTTCTTAAAGCCGAACTTCTCAAAGGCATCGTCGCAGAATTTCTTTAACTGCGCATAGGAATAATTCATAAATTTAGCCATTTTTTTACCTCTTTTCGTGGAATTATTTTCATTATAATACAAGTTTTAATTTGTGTCAATTAAAAGGTTCTCTTATTTTTTCAGATAAACCACTTGATCCTTTTGGAGGAGAAATTCCTCGGAATTCCAATCCACCAATTCCAAAGCGTGCTCCCGGTCGATGAGATAGACCTCAAAACCCGCAAGATCGGTCTTGACGGTTTGATCCTCGCCGATATTGGCGATCAGCACCCCTTTTTCGGCGCCATCGGTGGCGGCAACGGCATAAATGCCCTCTTCCTCCACCCTGCATTCCGCCTGCTGACCCAGGACATACAGTTCGCCGAAAGCCTTAAAGGAATAATAGGTACAAACCGGCGTGCCCTGCACCGCGTCAAACATAGCGCCGTAGACAGGTCTCGACACAAAGTTTGCCTTATAATACATCATCATATCCACCGGCTGATCCTGCATAGCCAGCATTGCGGCGGCATTGGCGGCGGCGGCGTGGGAGGTACCGAAGTGCTCTACACCGTGGGCGCCGTTCCACTCATTATAATGGGTCTCGGTCTCGGTAAAGCCATGGGTATCCAAAGCGTCCCGAAAGAGCCGGGGCATCTTGAGATTATGCTGAAAATCCCAATAGGAGTGCCAGCTGAAGAAATCAAGAGGGGCATTATGCTCCCGGACGTATTTTAAAAAGCCTTCAAAGAACTCCAGCCGATACTCGGCGGCGCCGGCGGCACGCTCGGGAAGCGCCTCACCCTGAAAATATCCATACATCGTGCAGCAGCCGTAGCCACCGATCTTGATGGTATCACCGAAGCAGGCACGGAGATGCTTGGCGGTGACGGTATAGAGGTCATAAAACTCCTCCTTACTGCCCGTCCAGCATTGGTTGGCTCGATGGGTGGGAGCACCGGGAACGCCGTTTTCCGGCTCATTCCAGATATCCCAATAGGTGATACCATAATGAAAGCCCTCTGCCCAACCCTCATTATAGTGCCGGACAATATGCTCGCAGATCCGCGCCCACTTGCAAAAATCAGCGGGAGGAACGATATGGCGGGGCTTGACCCCCAATTTCCGAACGTCATTTTCAATGGTGACACCCAGGCGGAAATAGGGCTCACAGCCGTTTTCCACCAAGCCCTTAATCAGAATGTCGGTATATTCAAAGTCATAGGATGCGGGGTCATTCTCGTCCTTTTCAAAATTGGGGAAGATCCTCGGAATATCCACCATCGGACGCATCCCGTCCATTCCCATATCGTGCAGACGGCTATAGGGTATATGCGCCTCACGGAGATAATGGAACATCCCGCAGTCTCCGCCTCTTATGGGAGCGCCGTTGACGGCGTGCATCGGCTTGATCTTGCCGATGATTTTACTGAAATCGACCTGCATTCTTTTTTATCCTTTCCGTTTGTTTTCTTCATTTTATCAAAAATGCCTTAAAAGTCAATAGACAAAACGGTTATCTCAGACAAATCGGTTATCAATTTTGTAATCTCGGGAACTCCGTACAAAAAGCCAAAAACCTCTCAGCCGTTGTGGTACTGAGAGGTTTTTATTATAAATTTTCGATGAGATAATCGGCAAATTCCCGGCAGGTAGCATTTTCTGCCGTTCCATCAGCGATGACCTTACGCTCCTGCTCGGTGCAGAGATAGAGCGCCGCCTCCAGCGTTTCTGCCGCCTTACTGCGTCCGATATGCCGGAGCAGCATGGCGATGGCCTTAAAAATACTGGATGGATTGGCGTATTCGCCCAAGCCCTGCTCCATCAGCCGGGGTGCTGAGCCGTGGATGGCTTCAAACATGGCGTAGCGGTCGCCGATATTGGCGCTCCCTGCCGTCCCGACACCGCCCTGGATCTGGGCGGCTTCATCGGTGATAATATCTCCGTAGAGATTGGGCAGAAGAAAGACCTGAAACTGACTGCGAATCGCTTCATTGATTAGATTGGCGGTCATAATATCAATATACCAATCCTCGGCGGTAATGCCGGGATAATCCGCCGCCACCTCATGGCAGATACGGCTAAAACTGCCGTCGGACTTTTTCATAATATTGGCCTTGGTGACGATGGCCACGCGGTTCTTGCCGTTATTCTTTGCATACTCGAAGGCCGCCCGGGCGATCCGCCGAGTGCCGGCATCGGTGGTAACCTTAAAATCCATCGCCAGCTTGCCGGGGATCTCAATTCCACGGCTACCGAGAACATATTCGCCCTCGCTGTTCTCCCGGAAGAAGATCCAGTCGATCCCCTCCGCCGGCAGGCTGACCGGACGCACGTTGGCGTAAAGATCCAATTCCCGGCGCATGGTCACGTTAGCACTTTCCAGGCTTCCGCCATGGGGGGTGGTGGTCGGTCCTTTAAGAATGACATCACATCCTTTAAGAGCTTCCAGGGTCTCGTCGGGGATCGCCTTTCCGCAAGCCTCTCGGCTTTCCAGAGTCAGTCCTTCGATCACGCGCAGTTCGACCCGGCCGTTTTCCAACTCCTCTTTTAAGAGCGCGCGCAGGACACGCTCGCCCTCCCGGGTGATGATGGGCCCGATCCCATCGCCGCCGCAGATGCCGATGACGATCTTTTCCATACCGGCAAAATCCTTGACCGCACATCCGGCGGCGATCCGTTCCTGCCGGTTCAGCTGTTCCGTCAAAAGCGCTCGAAAGCTTTCTACTGCTTCATTGATATACTTTTCCGTCATATACTCTCCTTTTTCGTATAAGCCAGCAGGCTTCCTGCCTTCAGAATGGCTTTCTGCCGATCGGTGAAATGACACACCAGTGGAATTTCAACTCCTTTGGTCTCATTGATCAGCGTCATTTTTCCGCACTCCATTCCGGCGTAAATATTCCGGATGGTCAGCCGATCCCCCTGCTCCAGCTTTTCATAATCCTCCGGATCTGCGAAGGTTAGGGGCATGATACCGGCATTGATGAGATTGGCAATATGAATTCTCGCAAAGCTCTTGGTAATAACCGCCCGAACACCCAGATAAAGCGGCACCAATGCCGCGTGCTCCCTGGAAGAGCCCTGTCCGTAGTTACTGCCACCCACGATGATGCTCTCGCCAGCCTCCTTCGCCCGTGTCGGGAAGGTGGGATCGCAGACCCCAAAGCAGAATTGCGAGAGATGGGGAATATTCGACCGATAAGGCAGAATCTTTGCTCCTGCCGGCATGATATGATCGGTAGTAATATTATCCCCCACCTTCAGCGTCAACGGTGCAGAGAGGGTATCCTCCTGGGGCTTGGCATCGGGAAATTTCTTAATATTAGGTCCGCGCAGGATCTCCACCTCCTCCCCGGGCTCCGCCGGAGGCAGGATAGCGCTATCGTCCAGCTTGAACTGCTTGGGAAGGATGACCTTGGGGGGATCCCCCAGCAAGGTGGGATCGGTAATAAATCCGGTCAGCGCGGCGGCTACCGCCGTCTCCGGAGAAACTAAATAGACCTTACCGTCTGCCGTACCGCTCCGTCCCTCAAAATTTCGGTTAAAGGTTCGCAGGCTGACACCCCCGGAATTCGGAGAAAAGCCCATCCCGATGCAGGGACCGCAGGCACATTCCAGCACCCGGGCTCCGCTCGCAAGGAGATCCGAAAGAGCACCGCAGTCTGCCAGCATGGTCAGAACCTGCTTGCTCCCGGGCGAGATGGAGAGGCTGACATTGGGCGAGACGGTTCGTCCCTTTAAAAGGGCAGCCACCTTTAAAAGATCCAGCAACGAAGAATTGGTGCAGGACCCAATGCAGACCTGATCCACCTTTACGCCCTTGAGAGAGGAAACGGGAACCACGTGATCCGGACTGTGGGGGCAGGCGATCAACGGTTCCAGAGCAGAAAGGTCAATTTGAATGATGCGGTCATATACTGCATCTTGATCCGAAGAAAGCGGACGATAGTCCGACCCCCGTCCCTCCGCCTCCAAAAAGGCCTTGGTTCTCTCATCAGAGGGGAAGATGGAGGTGGTGGCACCCAGCTCGGTGCCCATATTGGTGATGGTGGCGCGTTCCGGAACGGAGAGCGCATCAATGCCTTCGCCGCCCCATTCAATAATATAGCCCACGCCCCCTTTAACAGAAAGACGCCGCAACAATTCCAGACTAATATCTTTGGCGGTAACAAAATCCCGAAGCTTTCCGGTCAATTCCACCTTAAGCAGCTTCGGCATGGTGATATAATAAGCTCCGCCGCCCATGGCCACCGCTACGTCCAAGCCTCCGGCACCAAATGCCAGCATCCCCAGTCCTCCGCCGGTGGGGGTATGGCTATCCGAGCCGATCAGCGTCTTGCCCGGAATGCCGAACCGCTCCAGGTCCACCTGGTGGCAGATGCCGTTACCGGGGCGGGAAAAATAAATGCCGTGCTTTTTGGCAATAGACTGAATAAACCGATGGTCATCAGCGTTTTCAAAGCCGGACTGAAGGGTGTTATGGTCAATATAAGCCACGCTCTTTTCCGTCCGCACCCGGTCGATGCCCATGGTCTCGAATTCCAGATACGCCATGGTACCGGTGGCATCCTGCGTCAGCGTCTGGTCGATCCGGAGCGCGATCTCCTGCCCCGGAATCATTTCGCCGGAAAGTAAGTGCTCCTTAATAATTTTTTGCGCGATGGTAAGTCCCATTTTATTCTCCTATAATATGTTTTTTTGCGTTTTTCGTATGTGCCAGGATCCGCTCAGCCGCCGCCTTGGAATCATGCGCGGCAATGGCCTCGTAGATCGCCCAATGCTCCTTCACCGAGTCCGATGCCCGATTGCTGTCTTCCACCGCCTGCTTGCGGTAACGCTGTACCTTTTTATGAAGCGGAGTCAGCGTATCATAAAGAATGACACTGCCGGAAAACTGATAGATCAGCTCATGGAAACGGCTATCCATCCCTTTGATATGGTCGGAGTCTTCCTTATTGGTATAGAATTCTTGAAGATCCAAGGTTTCTTTTAGCTCCATAAGCTCTTCCTCCGTGATCCGCTCTGCCGTCCGGGCGGCGGCGAGGCCTTCCAAACGAAGCCGCAGTTCCATGATATCCAGAAGGTCTTCCCGGCTAATTCCAAGGACCTTCATCCCCTTGCCGGTCTCCTCCAGAATATGCTCCTGCTGCAACCGCCGAAGCGCTTCCCGCACCGGGGTCCGGCTGACGCCCAATTCCTGGCAAAGCCGCAGTTCCGTCAAAATCTCGCCCCGGGCATACTGCCCGCTTAAAATATCCGTCTCTAATTTTTCAAATACCTGGTCTGCCAAAGAGTAATGCTTATGCTCGATCATCGCTTAATTCCTCCCATTTCTTTTCCAGCTCCGGGGTGGAAAGATTGGTCTGGCGCCCGTCCTCATAGGAGCGATCCACCCATTCTTTCATCGCAAGAACCCGGGGATCCTTCTTGCTTACCGCCGCATCGCCGGTTAAATTATAATGCTCATTGACCCAATAGGCAATGCCGGCAAGTCCGGAGGTCTTACCAATCAATACCGATGCCGGGCGGTTCAGGATCTTTTTAGTATCAAAAATATTATAGATCTCCTCGTCCTTCAAAAGTCCGTCTGCATGGATTCCGGCCTTGGTCACGTTGAAGTTCTCTCCGATGAAGGGCGTCATCACCGGGATCTGATAGCCGATCTCATGCTTGAAGAACTCTGCGATCTCTGTGATCACCGTGGTATCCATCCCGTCCAGTGATCCGCGCAAGGATGCATACTGCATCACCATCGCCTCCAGCGGCACGTTTCCGGTGCGCTCTCCGATCCCCAGCAAGGAGCAGTTGACAGAGGACGCGCCGTAAAGCCATGCGGTAGAAGCATTGGCAACTGCCAGGTAAAAATCATTATGACCATGCCATTCCAATAGCTCGCTGGGCACGTCAGAATAAGTTTGCAGACCATAAATAATGCCGGGCACGCTCCGGGGCAGGGTCACTTCCGGATAGGGAACGCCGTAGCCCATGGTATCACAGGCACGGATCCGTACCGGGATCTTGGCATCCCTGCTCATCTTCATCAGTTCGTTGACAAAAGGAACGACAAAACCGTAAAAATCCGCCCGGGTAATATCCTCCAGATGACACCGGGGCATGACCCCCGCCTCGAAGGCCTGCGCCACCGCGGAAAGGTATTGATCCATTGCCTGCCGACGAGACATCTTCAGTTTTTTAAAGATATGGTAATCGCTACAGGATACCAAGATCCCCGTCTCCCGGATGCCCAGATCCTTGACCAATTTGAAATCCTCTTTATTGGCGCGGATCCAGGTCGTGATCTCCGGGAACCGCAGTCCTAACTCCTGGCACCGCCGAAGTGCTTCCCGATCCTTTTCGCTATAAACGAAAAACTCTGTCTGCCGGATGATACCGTAGGGTCCGCCCAGCTTGGAAAGCAACTGATAGATCTTGACGATCTGATCCACCGTATAGGGCTCCACCGACTGCATTCCGTCCCGAAGCGAGGTATCGGTGATCCAGATCTCCTCCGGCATCCCGATGGGTACACGACGATGGTTAAAAGATACCTTCGGCACATCCGCGTAGTTATAAACATCCCGATATAAATTGGGATCGGGAATATCCTGCAAGGAATACTTATAGGTTTCTTCCTCTAATAAATGCGTTACATGGGATAATTCTAACATAAAAAGCCTCCGCTTGTATAATTGTATACAATTATACTCTCTATTTTTCCATTTGTCAATGATAAATATATGGAAATAACAGAACTATTTATGAAACAAATAAAACTACCCCAAATGAATTGGGGTAGTTTTATTCAGACTGTCAAAAAAGTCCCCGACCGCAGAAGCTGAGAAAAGGTCCCCCAATCGGGGGACCTTTTCGGTCTGTGCCATTTTCGGCGAAATCAATAATTTTCGGCGCGGACTTCGAAGTAGCTCTTGGGATGCGCGCAGACGGGGCACACCTCGGGAGCCTTCTTGCCCATGACCAGGTGACCGCAGTTGCGGCATTCCCACATGGTCTCATCGGCCTTTTCGAAGACCTTCTGCATCTCTACGTTGCTGAGCAGTGCACGATAGCGCTCCTCATGAGTCTTCTCAATAGCGGCAACAGCACGGAACTGATAAGCCAGCTTGGTGAAGCCCTCTTCCTCTGCTTCCTTGGCAAAGGTATCGTACATATCGGTCCACTCATAGTTCTCGCCCTCGGCAGCAGCCAGCAGGTTGGCAGCGGTATCGCCCAGCTCGCCCAGAGCCTTGAACCACATCTTAGCGTGCTCCTTCTCGTTATCGGCGGTCTTCTGGAAGATGGCAGCGATCTGCTCGTAGCCCTCTTTCTTTGCAACGGATGCAAAGTAGGTGTACTTGTTTCTTGCCTGGCTCTCGCCGGCAAAAGCGGTCATCAAATTTTTCTCGGTCTTAGATCCTTTCAGTTCCATGTTGGTTCTCCTTTTTTAAAAAATAAATTTAATTTTGACACTCGTGGCAGAGGTAATGGATCCCCAGCTCATATTCCCTTACCGGGAAGCCAAGCCGCTTTTCCATCTCCTCCAGCAATCCCTCGGACGGATGGTCGCAAACCTTGCCGCATCCATCACATATGAGGTGGATATGAGGAATATGACTTTTATCGTACCGATCCGTCCGATCCCGGAAGGTGATCTTTTTGATCTCCCCCTCCTCCGACAGACGGATGAGATTATTATACACCGTCGCCAGCGCAATGCCCGGCATCTCTGCCTTGGCGCGCTGATAGATCTCATCGGCCGTCAGGTGCCCACCGGATTCCCGGATCAACCGCAGGATCAACGCCCGTTGCTTGGTCATATCCTCACCTCCGTTTTTAGAATTGTTCTAAATTACAATCATAGTATAACAAAGGTTTTCTCATTTGTCAATATATTTTTTAGAATTATTCTAAAAAAAATTTCTCGCCACCGTGGTGACGAGAAATTTCTACATTATAATATTATTCAAACAGGCTCTTGCCGGTCATTTCTGCCGGGATGGGCAGATCCAGCCACTCCAGCATAGTGGGAGCGATATCGCAAAGTTTGCCGCCCTCACGCAGCTTACAATCGTGGTTATACACGATGAAGGGAACCGGATTGGTGGTATGGGCAGTAAAGGGAGAGCCATCCACGTCCAGCATCCGATCGGCATTACCATGGTCAGCGGTGATAAACATAGCGCCGTCCATCTTCTTGACAGCGTCT
>JAZNVY010000143.1:0-6889 GCA_045593105.1 Eubacteriales bacterium | reverse complement strand
GCGGTCGCTGCGAAAGCAGCGGCATCTTTCGTTTTTTAAAATCATCCCCCGTCAGGGGGATATTTTTCTCTAAGAGCGAAAGCGGTCGCTGCGAAAGCAGCGGCATCTTTCGTTCTTGAAATCATCCCCCGTTAGGGGGATATTTTTCTCTAAAGGCGGAAGAACCACCATCACAAGATGGTGGTTCTATCACTTTATTAATCCATTTCAACCGAATTCAAAATCTGTAGGAAGTGGATAAAAGGTTTAAAAAGGTCTTCCCTTAACAATATAGTAGGTCTGACCATTAGCCCAAGCGGCGTTCTTGCCGTCTACCAACTTACCCTCCTCAAAGAGGTAGGCCTTTTCGGGCTGGATGCCGAAGGCCTCGGCAACGGCTTTGCCCTCCTCACCCTTGAGGCTCCAAACTCCGTTTACTTTTTTATAGTTCAGGATATAAGTGGGCTGCCCGTCTACCATAGCAACTCCTCGATTGAAGGGTCTTCCGTCAACAATAAAATAGGAGTTGTCGTTGTTCCATACTGCCTCCTTCTCCCGAACCAGAACCCCTTCCTCGAAGAGGTAGTTAAGACCGGCAGTGATACCCAGTTTGGTGCAGATATCTTCGTCGGTTACGTGCCATACACCGTTGGCATAAGAGCCGTCTGAGAGGAGGTAGACGATCTTACCGTCGATCTCAACGGTTCCGCCCATGACAGGTCTGCCCTTAACAATAAAGTATTCCTCACCGTCTGACCAAGCGGCAGCTTTGCCGTCTACCAAGCATCCTTCCTCGAAGAGGTAGTTAAGACCGGCAGTGATACCTAGTTTTGCGCAGATATCTTCGTTTGTCATCTGCCATACGCCGTCGGCATAAGAACCGTCGGAGAGGAGGTAGACGGTCTTACCGTCGATCTCAACGGCTCCGCCCATGACAGGTCTGCCTTTGACAATAAGGTATTCCTCACCGTCTGACCAGGCAGCAGTCTTACCGTCTACCAAACATCCCTCCTCAAAGAGGTAGGCTTTTCCTACTTCGACGCAGAGCCCTTCTGCAAAGACAGAGTCCGAAACAATGGTGACGCCATTTGCAAGCTTATAGCCTGCCGTAATGTAGAGGGTCTTTCCGTCATAGTTATAGACCCCTGCAGGAGCAGGTCTGCCGCCTACGATGAAGAAGTCTTTTTCCTCTCCCCAGTCGGCAATTTCACCGTCTACAAGCTTTCCATCCTTAATGAGGTAGGAAACTTTATCGATGGTATATCTGCCGTCCCCCACCTGGGAAGTACCACATACGGAGCAAAGGAGATTACCTTCCAGATCAAAGTCCGGGGTATGGGCGGTCATGGGGATGGGCTTGGTGTACTCCAAACCGCAGACGGAGCAACGATTGGTACGTGCGCCTTCTTTCGTGCAGGATGCCGGGATGATGGCATCGGCGCTTGCCGGGGTATGCTCGATGAGTTTACTGATGGTATAGTCGTATTCCAGTGCATAAGCGTGGCCTGCGGTATCTTCATGAACCTTAAGGGTAACCGGACTGTCAGAAAAGACACCCGTTCCGATAGAAGTCACTGTGTAGGGGATGGTCACCGAGGTCAAGTTATCGCAATATGCAAAGGCATAATGACCAATACTTGTGACACTTTTCGGAATGGTGATGGAGGTCAAACCGTCGCAATTTCCAAAGGCAGAAACCTTAATGTTGGTGACGCTGTCCGGAATGGTGATGGAGGTCAAACCGTCGCAATTAAAAAAGGCAGACTTACCAATACTAGTGACGCTGTCCGGAATGGTGATGGAGGTCAAGCCAGTGCAACCATAAAAGGCATCTTCTCCAATAGTGGTGACACTGTCCGGGATGGTGATGGAGGTCAATCCGGTGCAACCCTCAAAGGCATAATCCTTAATGATAGTGACACTATCCGGGATGGTAATGGAGGTCAACCCGGTGCAACCAGAAAAGGCAGAAGACCCAATGCTGGTGACACTGTCCGGGATGTTCACCGAGGTCACTCCAGTGCAACCAGAAAAGGCAGAAGACCCAATACTGGTGACACTGTCCGGAATGGTGATGGAGGTCAAGCCAGTACAACCCTTAAAGGCATAAGCCCTAATGCTGGTGATGCTGTCCGGAATGGCAATGGAGGTCAAGCCAGTGCAACCATAAAAGGCAAAAGCCCCAATGCTGGTGACACTGTCCGGGATGGCGATAGATGTCAAGCCGGTGCAACCAGAAAAGGCAGAATCTCCAATGCTGATGACACTGTCCAAGAGGGTCACCCTGGTCAACTCGGTACAACCTTCAAAGGCATCAGACTCAATACGATCTGCTTTGGTGATGGTTACTTTTTTAAGGGAGTCCGGAACGGAAGATCCATTTGATGCGCCAAAAATATAGCCAAAATGGGTATAGCTTGTGCCCTCCAACATCGCACCCACAAAAGGCAGGGTCATTTCAGTCACCCCGGTGCAACCCAAAAAGGCACCTGTCCCCATGCCGGTCACACTGTCCGGAATAATGATGGAGGTCAACCCGGTACAACCTCTAAAGGCATAACGCATAATGCTGATGACACTATCCGGAATGGTGACGGAGGTCAATCCGTCGCAATTAGAAAAGGCATAAGCCCCTATGGTCAAGGAGCCATCTTTAATGGTATAAGCACCAGAAATCGTTGTTTTCACTTCAATCAAATGTTTTCCAATATATAACGCGCCATTTTCCCAATTATCGTCATTATTATAATAGCCGCAATTATAAAAGGCTTTAAACCCAATGCCGGTGACACTGTCCGGAATGGTGATGGAGGTCAATCCGGTACAACCCTTAAAGGCATAATCCTTAATGATAGTGACACTATCCGGGATGGTAATGGAGGTCAACCCGGTGCAACCAGAAAAGGCTTTATCTCCCAACTCTAAAATGCCATCACCAAAAGTGACGCTTTTAAGATTAATGTTATCTTGAAAAAGACCGACTCCTAATTTGACGACGGGATACTTTGTCCCTTCATGTTCCAAGACACTGGGGATATATACGTCCGTAGCGGTTCCGAGATACTGAACCAGGGTGATGCCATCCTCCTCAACGGTGTATTGCCAAAAATTCTCTTCCACAAACTCGTTGCGGGTTCCGGAAATGATTTCGACCGTTAAAGTCTTATTGGCAGGAATGGCTTGAAGAGACAGAACATTGCCGTTTTCAAGGGTAGCTTCCTCGCCTACGTTGTACTCTGCTTCCAAATAAGAATCTTGCAGTTCGTCAAGACATCTGGCTGAATCGGCATTCATATAAGCTTCTGCAACGGTTTCCCCATCATGGACAAAATTGAGTTTTACTGTCTGATTGGTTACATCACCAAAGATAGTCTTTTGGTTCTGCACGGTATAAAAGGTTTGCTCTCCGTCACCGATAAAGTTGCTGTTTAACTTCCACGCCAGTTTTCCGGAGGTATATTCTACCTTTTTGAGGTTACTTGTTTCCGCAGTATTAACAGCGTTCAGAACAGCAGCAGTATCTTGCCCGACTTCAGTGAGGGCGGAAAAAGCCACATTACTTCCAATAGAATAAGTATTCATAAAGCTATTGCTGGAAGATGTTTTAGGCAAACGTCCCACGCCCACATAATCAGCACTCAACGAACCGGCGTTGAAGCAGTTTTTGATGAGACCGCTGGAGTTTTTGGCATCATATGTCTGCATCCAGTCATTGATACCGGCAGCGTGTAGAGCACCACTAACTGCACCGATATTATAGCAGCCATCGACGACAGAGCCGCGAAGTCCGCGTCCTACGATACCGCCGACAGAGACGTCATCCTCGGACCCGGTTATGACGGCAGTGACGTCGGCACCATTCCAGCAACGGAGGATCTGACCGCCGGTTGTCATTCTACCGGCAATTGCGCCAATACCGACAGAGGTTACCGTTCCGGAATAAATGAAGGTGATTGCACCGTCTTCAATCCCCAAGTTTTTGACAACGCCGGTACCTCCAACGGTGCCGATCAAGCCTACGTAGCAACCGGCATTAGAGGTGATCTTCATTTTAAAGTTCTTAAAGACATATCCATGTCCATCCAACATGCCGTTAAAACTGTTCCCATAGCAAAGGGGATCAACGGCTTGATTTGCCATGTCGATATCGGCGGTCAAATGCAGAGTCTGTCCTTCAAAGGTCAGTCCGGCTTCTCCCTCGCTGATCTCGACGGCTTTTCGCCAGTCTTCCGCATCGTTGATCGACCAATCCGTCGTTACTGCGGCGATTTCCGCAGAATAGTTCTGCATCGGTACATAAGCATCTGCGGTCTCTGTCGTTGCACTGGTGCTAAAAGGAATCGTCGAAAGCAACATACAAAACATAAGAAGAGCAGATATCCATTTCGTTTTCATTCTCTTTCCTCCTACAATAAAAAAGTGCGCAGCCGAAGCTACGCACCGAAAAACACATAGCTCCGATTGCTGCGACACAATTTTCAGCCATCTACATGAGAATGCGGAAAAAGAGCATGCATTTTTACCAAAGGTAAAAATACACCTCGTTGTGGAGTTTTATTCACTTGTGTCGCAGTTAAAGTTTACCACACCTTATTCAGAAAATCAAGAAGTCTTGAAATTCCATCGAAATTTAATTTTCTTGACTTCATTTCCATATATGGATATAATCATAATAGAATATTATGTACGGAGGTTTTTATAAATGGATATTTTAGATCAAATTTCCCGTGAGGCGCAGAAGGCCGGTGAATTCATCGTAGAAAAGGCGACCATCGCCAAGGATTTCACCGTCGCCACCTGGAACTCGGCGGAGATCCGCAACCGCATCGAAAAGCTTTACAAGGCCATCGGCAAGGCGGTCTACGCCGCCCACGCCGAGGGCGCAGAAAACGCCGAAGAGATCGAAGGCTATATCGAGGAGATCAACGCTTTGAAGATCGCCCTCAAGGAGAAAGAGGAAGTCCGCCAGGGGATCTGCAACCGCAAGGTCTGCCCCGCCTGCGACAAGACCATCGGCAAGGACAGTGTCTTTTGCCCCCATTGCGGAACGCAGGTGAAATAAAACTATGTCCAAAGTTCAAAAGAATTTCTTAAACGGCGCCCTGATCCTGACGGTCTCCAATATCCTTGTCAAGATCATCGGTGCTATCTACAAGATCCCCCTCGCCAACCAGATCACCGAGGTGGGCATGAATTATTATAACGACGCATACCAGATCTACTCCCTGCTCTACGTCCTTTCCACGGCAGGCGTCCCCATCGCCATCGCCAAGATGGTCAGCGAGGCCAACGTAGCCAAGCGGTACGGCGAGCCGAAGAAGATCCTCAAGTTTTCGACGATCATCTTTGCCGCCATCGGGCTGACCTTGGCGGTTTTGATGCTGGTCTTTGCAGAACCGCTCTCCATCCTCTTAAAGAACGAGAGCACCAACCATTGCATCACCCTCATCGCCCCCGCCATCTTCCTGGTAACCATTTCCGCCACCATCAAGGGCTACTTCCAGGGCTATAAAGCCATGACCCCCTCGGCGGTCTTTCAGGTCATCGAGGCGCTCTTTAAGCTGGTCGGGCTTGGGCTGGTCGCCATTATGGTGGGACGCGGCATTACCGACCCCATGATCTTGGCCTGCGGCGGCGTGCTGGGCGTAACCTTCGGTTCCTTTGCCGCCACCATCTTTATGGTCATTCGGTATCTCACCGAAAAGGATCTGGGGCACGCCGAGGGCGGCGAGCCTTCTCGCACCGGCAGTTCCATCGCCAAGACCATTCTGACCCTCGCCATCCCCATTTCCCTCAGTTCCTCGGTGATGAGTATCACCTCTACCCTGGATATGTTCTTAGTCAAATGGAATCTATCGGTCTTTGGGTTGGACGCAGATAAGGTGCGTGAGGTCTACGGCGCATACGTGGGCGCTACCTCCTCCCTCTTCAATCTGCCCCAGGCGCTGACCATCGGCATCAGCGTATCGGTACTTCCCTTCCTCACCACCGCTTTCGCTGAAAAGCGGATCGAGGAAGCGCACAAGAATATGCGCTCTTCCGCCAAGCTGGTGGCATTGATCGGAATGCCCTGCGCCCTCGGGATGAGCGTCATGAGCGAGCCCATCGTCAAATTGCTCTATAACGACGGCTACTGGGCGGTGGGCGTTCCCACCCTGCGTGCCCTTTCCCTTTCGGTCTTCTTCGTATCCTTCGTCTCCCTTTCCGGCGTCTTTCTCCAGTCCATCGGCAAGGTCAAGACCTCCCTCATGACCATGGGCATCGGTGCAGTGATGAAGCTGGTCACCAACGTCATCGCCGTCAGTAATATCGGCATCATGGGCGCCCCCATCGGCACCTTTGCCTGCTACGGCTCCATTACCCTTTTAAATCTCTTCTTTATTTATAAGTATATGGGCTTTAAATTCCCGATTCGGGACGTCTTCCTCAAGCCTCTCCTTTGCAGCGGCATTTGCTGTGCCGCCGCCTACGGCGTATGGTGGGCGCTCTGCGCCGCAGGGATCAGCCTTAAGCTGGCGCTCTTCCCGGCCTTAGCGGTAGCCGTCCTGGTCTACGCTCTTTTCCTGCGGTTGTTGAAGGTTCTTTCCAAGGACGATATGATCTTCCTGCCCGGCAAGGTGGGCGCCATTCTGCAAAAGACGGGTTGGGTCCATGAATAAAGACGCATTTAAAAATCAAGTCCATTATACCCATGCAGATCTCCGGGAGTTGGTGGAGCTTTTGCGCCGGGAATGTCCTTGGGACAAGGCGCAGACCCACCATTCCATCCGCCGGGGCGTCATTGAAGAGGCCTACGAGGTGGCGGAAGCCATCGACCGGGAGGATGCCGCCATGATGGCGGAGGAGCTGGGAGACCTGCTCCTGCAGGTGCTCTTCCATATCAGCATCGGCGAAGAAAAAGGCACCTTTG
>JAZNVY010000142.1:0-8955 GCA_045593105.1 Eubacteriales bacterium | reverse complement strand
AGATATTCAGCGCATTATCGAAATGCGTATTTCTCCCATTAATATTTCTGTTCATACCACCGATCCGGAGCTAAGAGTACGGATGATGGCCAATCCGAATGCGGCAAAAATCAATGAGATTTTGAAACGCTTTTATGATGCCGGAATAGAAATGAATTGCCAGATCGTTCTTTGCAAAGGTATCAACGATGGGGCGCATCTTAGAAAATCCCTGATGGATCTTGCGGCACTTGCGCCATATGTGAGAAGTACCAGCGTTGTTCCGGTGGGGCTTTCTTGCCATCGGGAGGGTCTATATCCATTGGTGCCTTTTGAAAAAGAGGATGCCATTGCAGTTATTGATCTGATCGAAGAAATTGGAACCAATCAAATGCAGAAAAATGGCGTTCGCGGATGTTATCCTTCCGATGAGTTCTATATCCTGGCGGATCGCCCCATTCCGGATGAGGCATTTTACGACGGTTATCCGCAGATCGAGAATGGCGTCGGTTTAATGCGCTCTTTGCAAAATGAACTGGCGGATGCCTTGCAATGTGAAGATGGGGATGACCTTCCGCGAGAAATCGGGATCATTACCGGCGTTTTGGCTGCCGATTATATGAAAGCGCTTCTTTCTGAAGTAAAAGAAAAGTTTATCGGTCTTAAATACACGATATTTCCGATCGAAAACTCTTTCTTTGGTAAGAATATCACAGTTTCCGGGCTTGTAACTGGAATTGATATTGTAAATCAATTGAAAAATAAAGATTTGCCGCCCAGGCTTTTGATTCCTACCAGTATGCTGCGATCGGAGCAGGATCTATTTCTGGATAGTATGTCCTTGGAGCAGGTGGCGAATGAATTGCATCGTCCCATTGCATGTTCTATGAATGATGGGATGGATCTTTTGGATAAGATATTAGGGAGGTGATAACGTGAGAATGCCCGTTGTTGCAATCGTAGGGCGTCCCAATGTGGGAAAGAGTGCCTTATTTAATAAATTGGCCGGCGCGCGTCTTTCTATCGTGGAAGATACGCCGGGTGTCACGCGTGACAGAATATACGCCAACGTTGAGTGGCGCGCTAAAACCTTTATGCTCATCGATACCGGCGGTATTGAACCGATGCGTGAAGATATTATTTTGACGCAGATGCGTCGTCAGGCTGAAATGGCGATCGATACAGCCGACTGTATTATTTTCTTGACGGATATTCAAACCGGGTTGACCGCTGATGACCGTGAGATTGCTAATATGCTCTACCGTTCCGGAAAGCCTATTGTTCTTTGCGTTAATAAAGTGGATCAATTGGGTGCTCCTCCGATGGAGTTTTACGAATTCTATAATCTTGGATTGGGTGATCCTATTGCAGTATCTTCCGTCCATGGAAGCGGAACCGGCGATCTTTTAGACGCCGTATACGAGCATTTGACGTTCGAGGAAGGAAGCGAAGAAGAGGATGCGCCCATTAAGGTGGCGTTGCTTGGAAAGCCGAATGTCGGCAAGTCTTCGCTGATTAACCGTCTTTTGGGCGAAGAACGCTGTATTGTATCCAATATTCCCGGGACAACGCGTGATGCCGTTGATGCCCTTTATACTTCCGAGGAAGGCTTGTTTTCTTTGATCGATACGGCAGGTATTCGCAAGAAGAAAAAGGTGGAGGATGCCGTCGAAAAATACAGCGTCATCCGCTCCTATATGGCGGTGGAACGCGCCGACGTCTGCGTTATCATGCTGGATGCCGCCGAAGGCGTCACAGAGCAGGATACCAAAATTGCCGGCTATGCCAATGACCAAGGTAAAGCGCTGGTCGTTGCGGTCAATAAATGGGATTCCATCGAAAAAGAAACCAATACCATGGAGCGTCTGCGTGCCGATATTCAGCATGAGCTGGCGTTTATGTCTTTTGCGCCGATCGTGTTTATTTCCGCATTGGAAGGACAGCGTCTGCCGCAATTGATGCGCGCCGTAAGAGATGCTTACGAAGAGAATAAACGCAGAATTTCGACCGGCATGCTCAACGACGTTTTGAATGATGCTACAGCACGGGTTCAACCGCCCTCGGATAAAGGGAAGCGTTTAAAGATCTTTTATATGACCCAGGCGTCGACTCAGCCGCCCACATTCGTGTTCTTTGTAAATAGAAAAGATCTTTTCCATTTTTCCTATCAACGCTATTTGGAAAACCGAATTCGTGATACGTTTGGATTTAAGGGGACGCCTATTCGATTTATCATTCGCGAGAGAGGTGAAAAATGATGGAAAATTTAACGTTTCTTCTCGTTTTGGCCGCTGTCGCTGCTGGCTCTTATTTAGTTGGCAGCATCAATTGCTCTATTTTGATTTCTAAAATAATGAAAAAGGATGTGCGCGAATCCGGGTCCGGTAATGCCGGCGCCACGAATATGGTGCGCGCATTTGGCCCTGCAATTGGTGTGCTGACAATGCTGGGCGATTTTCTGAAGACCTTGATTCCGCTCGTCATCACCCGTATTCTTTTTAAAGATGAAGCTTATTGGCAATCTATGGTGGCATTTAGCGGTTTTTTCTGCTCCATGGGTCATGCTTTTCCGCTGTATTTCGGGTTCCGCGGCGGAAAGGCGGTTACCGTTGTGGGGATGGTATTCCTGGTCGTAGATTGGCGTTGCTTTGTGGTTGGCATTACGATATTTATCTTGACTGTAGCAATATCCAAATTCGTTTCCCTCGGCTCTATTCTGGCCGGTTTTTCCGGTCCGATTACAATGTTTATTGTATCGCGTAATGCAACAAATCGTTGGTTTGTTACCATTAGTTTGTTGGCACTCGCAGTAATGGTATTGGTGCTTCATCGGGAAAACGTCAAGCGCTTAATTAAGGGAACCGAGCGTAAATTCAAGTTTAAAAAAGATTAAAAACAGCCGTATGCAATCAACTGCATACGGCTGTTTAATACTGTTATATTAAAACGCCGTGTATTTATCATATAATATTTAAAAAAACTCTTGATTTTTTTAAAATTATCGAATATAATAGTTAACGTTCCAATGAAACGCCGGTGTGTTGGAATTGGCAGACGAGACGGACTCAAAATCCGTTGTCAGTGATGGCGTGTGGGTTCAAGTCCCACCACCGGCACCATAGCGCCGTGGATACTTCGTATTCACGGCGCTATTTTTGAAATCACAAAAGGAGTACTTTGATATGAAGTGGAAACTTGGATTATCCAGCACCGGTAAAGTGATTAACGAAGAGTTGATGCGCCAATATGCAGAGAACGGCTTTGAGATCATGGAGCTTTCTTTGCCGAAGAATGAGTATCGTGATGCTGATTATCCATATTTCAAAAAAGTAGCGGATGACGCAGGGATCAAAATCCGCTCGTTTCATCTGCCGTTTGGTCCAAGCGACATGGTCAATCCGGCCAATCCCGATAAAAAGGTATCCGAATATACATTAGAACTCGATGAGTTTTTGCTCGAAAAGGCAGCGTTGCTCGGAAGTGAGATTGCAGTAATTCACACCTGCAACGGTCCTGTATCATCGGAAGACCGCCCGGTTTGGATTGCTCAAGCGCAGTATACTATGGCAACACTTGCAGAATTTGCTTCCCAGTTTGGCATTCAAATTGCAGTTGAGAACCAGCCGCGTGGCGCTTTGGTGGGTAGCTCGTCGGATATCCTTGAGATTTTGGCGGCGGATGAACGGCTTGGTATTTGCTTCGACGTAAATCACTTGATGAAAGAGCGAGAGGATCATAAAAGCTTTATCAAAAAATGCGGTAGCAAGATCGTGAACATTCACGTATCGGACTATGATTTTCTCAACGAGCGTCATTGGTTGCCCGGTGAAGGGGAAGTAGATTGGCAGATGATCGTGCGAGAACTTGAGGCTGTGAACTATCAAGGTCCTTGGCTTTATGAGCTTGGTTTTAACACACCCCAAACCATCACCCGTCCCCATATATTAACCTGTGCAGATTTCAAGAGAAATGCAGAAGAGATCTTCTCCGGAAAGAACCCGACTCCTTTTGGCACTCCGGTGTCCAATTTGGTTCATTGGACCGAGATGCCGCAATGGTCCATATATAAGAAGTAATAAAGCGGAGCTTAAAGCTCCGCTTTATTTATAGCCTCTTTCAATTGTTTTTCGGTGGCTTTATCACACTCAATCAATGGAAGGCGCGGTGCGCCGGCAGGAAGATCTAATAATTGAAGCGCTCGCTTTACAGGAATAGGGTTCACTTGATTGAATAAAGCACGCATTAAAGGTAATAGTTTGTTGTGTGCTTTGATCGCTTTTTCGATCTCTCCATCTTTAAAAGCTTGATAAATCCGAACTGTTTCCCGTGGTGCCACGTTCGATACGACAGAAATCAACCCTTTTCCTCCTATTGATAAAATGGGTAGCAGTTGGTCGTCGTTGCCGCTATAAAGCGTAAGTTTAGGCGCGGCATAAAGAATATCCATGGTATTTGAAATATTTCCGCTCGCTTCTTTAATGGCGACAATATATGGGTGTTCCGCGAGAAGTTTGCACGTGGTTGGCGAAATACCCAATCCTGTCCGAGTTGGGACGTTATACAGAATGATTGGAATTTTTACGCGGTCTGCAATGTGCTTATAGTGCAATGCAAGACCCTCCTGCGTCGTTTTGTTATAATATGGCGTTACCATCAAAAGACCATCTGCGCCGCGTTTTTTGGCTTCCAAACTGAGCTTCAATGCGTATGCTGTATTGTTGCTACCGGAACCGACAATCAATGGCACGCGCTTATTAATATATTCATTTGATTTTGCAATTAATAAACTATATTCATCAAAGCTTAAGGTGCTTGCTTCACCGGTTGTTCCGGCAATAATGATGGCAGAAATGCCGTTTTCTATTTGGCGGTCGATCAGTATTTTCAATCCTTCTAAATCAATTGTACCATCTTTCGTAAACGGTGTGATGAGGGCGGTGGCAATCCCTTCAAACAAAACGTTTTCCATTGTGACCCTCCTCTTATAAAAATATGTTGAAATATCGACGCTTTCCATTTATAATTATATGAATAGAAGATAAATATTGATACTTGTGAAAAGGAATGAATAAAGTGACAGTTGATGAATTTGATTATTATTTGCCGGAAGAGTTAATAGCGCAGACTCCTCTGGAACAGCGCGATCACTCAAGACTTTTGGTGCTCGACCGCCACTCTGACAATATCAAGCATAAGCATTTTTATGATATTGTAGAGCTTTTAAATCCCGGCGATCTGTTGGTGGTTAATGATTCAAAGGTTATTCCTGCAAGAATTTTCGGTAACCGCGCCGGTACCGGCGGTTTGGTCGAAGTGTTGATGCTGAAGGCGCTGGAAGAAAACGTTTGGGAAGTGCTGGTGAAGCCGGGAAAGAAAGCACGTCCGGGTCAGGTTCTTGAGTTTCAAGAGGGGATGACCGGGACCGTGCTTGAAATCTTGGAAGATGGAAAAAGAAAGATTAGATTTGAGCACCAGGCTGCTACGATATATGAAGTTTTGGATCGGATCGGAAAGATGCCTTTGCCTCCGTATATTACCGAACAACTAAAAGACCAAGGACGATATCAGACGGTATATGCCAGAGAACTGGGCTCTGCGGCGGCGCCTACTGCCGGTCTTCATTTTACGGATGATCTGCTTAAAAAGGTACGCGAAAAAGGAATTCAGATCGCTCCGGTTACGCTTCACGTGGGTCTCGGCACCTTCCGTCCCGTAAAAGAAAAAGAAATTACCAACCATATCATGCATCGGGAATATTTTTCTATTCCGGACGAGACAATTCGCTTGATCCGTGAAACAAAGGCTTCCGGCGGACGTGTGGTCTCGGTCGGAACAACTGCCACGAGAACGCTTGAAAGCGGTTTTGATGAGCATCTAAATTGTGTGCAGAGTTCCGGTGAAACGGGGATATTTATTTATCCCGGTTATCAGTTTAAAGTAATTGATGCTTTGATTACGAATTTCCATTTGCCCAAAAGTACGTTGATGATGCTTGTGAGCGCTTTGGCTGGTAAAGACAAGATTATGGATGCATACCAAGAAGCGGTGAAGGAAAAATATCGGTTCTTCAGCTTTGGTGATGCGATGTTTATTTGTTAGGAGAGAATTGAATGTTCAAATTAATAAAAAAAGACCGCATGGCGCGTCTTGGCACCTTTAAAACGGTACATGGCGAGATCCAAACACCGGTTTTTATGAATGTTGCCACCTGCGGTGCTATTAAAGGTGCGGTATCTGCGTTAGATCTGAAAGATCTTAAGTGTCAGGTGCAGCTTTGCAACACCTACCATCTCCATCTGCGTCCGGGTGATGAGAACGTCAAAAAATTGGGCGGGATTCATAAAATGACCCGTTGGAACGGCCCTATTCTGACGGATAGCGGTGGATTTCAGGTTTTTTCGCTGGCTAAGCTGAGAAATATCACCGAGGAAGGTGTCACCTTTGCGTCGCACATAGACGGACGTAAAATCTTTATGGGGCCGGAAGAGAGCATGCAAATTCAATCCAATCTCGGCTCCACCATCGCTATGGCGTTTGATGAATGTGTAGAGAATCCGGCTTCTTACGACTATGTAAAGCAGTCGGCAGCGCGTACTGTTCGCTGGCTGAAGCGTTGCAAGGTTGAGCACGATCGTTTGAATGCGCTGCCCGATGCCGTCAATCCTCATCAAATGCTGTTCGCCATCAACCAAGGCGGAACCTATAGTGATCTTCGAATTCAAAATATGAAAGAAATCACAAAGGTAGAGGCGGATGGATATGCCATTGGCGGTTTGGCCGTTGGTGAAACTGCCGAAGAAATGTACCGTGTACTGGATGACGTAATTCCTTATGCACCGGAGGATAAACCGCGCTATTTGATGGGGGTCGGAACTCCGGTGAACATCTTAGAGGGTGTTGCGAGAGGAATTGATTTCTTTGATTGTGTAATGCCAGCAAGAAATGCACGCCATTCCCATGTGTTTACCAGTAATGGCGTCATGAATCTGCTGAATAAAAAATATGAACTGGATCAAAAACCGTTGGATGAGAGTTGTAATTGCCCTACTTGCCGCAATTTTACCCGCGCTTATATTCGCCATTTGTTTAAGGCGGGGGAGATGCTTGCTATGCGGCTGTGTGTTATGCATAATCTTTATTTCTATAACGACTTGATGGAGCAAATTCGTAACCATTTGGCAGAGGGCGATTTTTACGAATGGAAAGAAATCAAAGTGAAGGAACTCTCAAAAAGGATTTAAAGGTTGACATTATCGCAAGATTTGGATATAATTCATTTATAAATTCAAGAAGGAGAATAAAAAAATGACAGAATTTTTGACTAATTATGGCGGTATGCTTTTGATCTTGGTCGTAATGATCGGCTTTACTGTGGTAATGAGCCGTAAGGATAAAAAGCGCCAGCAGGAACGCAAAAATATGCAGAACAATTTGGAGCCGGGCGATATGGTACTGATGGAGTGCGGAATTGTGGGCAAGGTTGTTTCCACAAAAGATCCGGAAACCATTATTATTGAGACCGGTTCTGATAAGACCAAGCTTCGCTTTAAAAGATGGGCGATCGCTTCTAAAATCGACGAATAAACATTCGTTCCTCCTCATAGGATATACTACCAACTGTGAGGGAGGATCTTGGAATGAAATACGAAGAAACTCAAAAAATCACAGCGCTTGGCGTTGTGATTTTTTCTTTTATCGCATTATTGTTATGCTTGATAATTGTCGCGGCGGTGGATTCGTTGACAGCCTTATTGGTACTTAAAACACCATTGCCGGAGCATATTTTGAAGGTTGGGAGCGTTCTTGGGAGCGGCTTTGGGTTGATCCTATCTACTGCCTTATTAACGGCGAAGGGGAGAATGAAGGGTATCGTTGCGTCTGCCATTATGGCGGCTTTTATCGTTGCGATCAAAATCATCGGAAACACAGTGATGGGGATGGGGGGATACTTCACTTGGATGGGGTTCGCCGGAATCTTATTTACAATTGTTTTTTCGTTTGTCGGAGGAATACTGGGTACAGTTCTCAAAAAGAGATAGATATTGTCAAATTGCATAAACTATTTTTTTGAAAAAAGTTTTTTGAAATACCTCTTGACTTTTTGAAAACAACATTATTTTGTTTGCCAATTTGATTTTAAATCAATATCTTGTGTTGCAATAAAACAAAAAGTAAAGTTTACATAATTATTGTATCGTGGTTTACATAATTTGATTTATGCAGGTTTTACAAAAATATTAAATCTGCAAAAATCGCCTTGATTATGTCCTTAAATTAAGGTAAAATGATTACGCTGTTCGAGAAAGTGAGCAGCGTAATTCTTTACATAATTTTTTGCATAATTATGGACAATCCCTCATAGTTTGTTTTGAGGTGATCGTATGAAATCAATGATGCAGAAAATCAAAAGCAGTTATAACCATCAGTTGCCGATCATAAAGCTATATGCCGTTTTATATTTGATCGGTATCTTTATCGGTGCAACCGCCGCAGTTTTACTGAGAGATAGCTTTTCTCTCCAGGCTCAACTTCTTTTCAGTCCTGAAAACTGTTGCGGATTTTTCTCTGCTTTTTTACAGCAATTTATCTTTTTTATATTTTTATTTTTTCTGGGTCTTACGGTGATCGGGATTCCTTTGATTCCTCTTTATCCTATTTATAAAGGTTTTTCGATCGGTCTATTGATCGCGTTAGCAATCATATTAACCGGCGTGCGAGGCTTATTTTTCGGCACGCTGGCATTTTTCGCCCCAAATGCCCTTTATACACTGCTCGGATACTTCCTATGCTACTCTTCTGCGCGGCTTTCCGTCGCCTTATTTGAGCAGTTAAAAGGGAGAGGGAAGCACGGTGCGTCTTATCGCGAATTCATCCATCACGTTTATTGTTTGATTGCAGTATTACCGTTTTTGACTTTAGGCGCTGCATGGGAAAGTAAAGTGGTACCCCTATTATTATCTTTATTTTAATTTTTGA
>JAZNVY010000141.1:0-2210 GCA_045593105.1 Eubacteriales bacterium | reverse complement strand
ATTATCGTACTCCGCATACAGCCGGAGGTACTGGTCATGCTCTTCGTTATATTTTTCTTCCCATTTATTCTTCTTTTTGGGCTTCGGCTTTACTTCTTTTTCCTCGGTAGCCGTTTCCGGTGCGGTCTGTTCCTTTTTATTTTCGTCCATTAGGATCCCTCCCTGTCTCTAAGCAAGCACGAATCATCCAAACCTGATTTAAAGGGGCGGATTTTCGCCTTTGCTTTGTTAAAATACTCGTTAATCCAAAAGGATTAACTGCGTTTTGTGCCTTGCAAACCCAAAAATCCGCTCCCTTAAAATTCTTTGACCTTAAAATGAGCAGAATTTCGGATGATTTTTGGTGCGGAGAAAGTTTGTAAGGCTGGCGCCTACAAACCTTCGACAAGCAAAAAAGCGCTGAAATTATGCCATTTTAGGCAGGTTCGGATTATTCGTGATTGCTTAAATATTGTTCAATACATTTTGCGAAATACTCCACCTGGGAAGCATTTGCGCCGTAGTCCATCCGCTTGGGGCCCAAAAGGCTGATGGCGCCAAAGCCGGACTTACTGCCGTATTTCCGAACGATCAATCCCATATCGCTGAAATTGATACCGGCGATCTCGGTGCCGATGGCAATGGAAAGCTCCTGGCCGGACTGACTGCCCAAAAGGGAGCGCACTTCGTCCTCATGCCCCAGGAACCGCATGACGTTCTGCACCTTATGCACTTCGTAAAACTCCGGATGAGAAAGCAGATTGCTCTGACCGGAGACAAAGACCTTCGGATTGCGAATGGAGTCCACCATGTTCTTGACCACGCCTGCCACGAAGTTCCAGCCCTGATGCAGAGCGGAAAGCCGCTCCTCCAAAGTATGGAAATCCTCGTCGGTCAGTCGGGCGAAGCTGACGTCCCCCAAAAAGCCGTTCAAAAGCTCCGAGAGCGCCTTGATATCTTCGTCATCCGCCAGGAAATAAAACCGGCAAACGCTATTCTTGACCGTTCCGCTCCGGGTGATCGCCACTAAATTCAAGCAATTATCGGCGGTCTTGATCAATTCCACCTTGATGATCCGATCCTCATCGGAATGCGCCATGACGGCGGCCGCCGTATAGCCGGTGATCTCCGAGAAACGGGAAAGAGCGTGCTTTAAAAACTCATCCACGTTCCCGGTGGGATCCTCCATCGCCGCGTCGATAACAGCGGCGCGTTCCACCGGCAGGATCGGCGCCTGCAAAAGGCAGTCCACGTAATACCGATAGCCTTTTTCGGTGGGAACCCGCCCGGCGCTGGTATGGGGCTGCTCCAGATAGCCTTCCCGCTCCAGCTCCGCTAAATCGTTGCGCACCGTAGCCGACGAAACGTTCAGCTCTGAACGCGCTAATATCAATTTGGAGGAAACCGGCTCTCCGGTATCCACGTACGCTTCTACCGCAGCCTTTAGGATCAAATTCAAACGATCCTTCATTCCCTTTCCCCACCTTTCACATTTTTAGCACTCAAAGCCTTCGAGTGCTAACAACCATACTTTATCATGTTTTTCCCCGGTTGTCAACACCATAAACCGATTTTTTTATGAATATCTTATGAATAATCCTTGACAATTTATGAATCCCCCTTATATAATGTAATTAATATTATAAATATTATTATAAGGAGGGATCACTTTGGCGGAATTCAAGTATGAAATCACCGAACATTACGGTGATCTGCCGCAGAATGCAAACGGTTGGGCAAAGCAGCTCAATAAGATCAGCTGGATGGAGCGCGCTCCGAAGTACGATCTGAGAGAATGGTCTCCCGACGGTACGAAGATGAACAAAGGCGTATCTTTTACCGACGAAGAGCTGAAGGCTCTGAGAGATCTGCTCAACACGCTGAAGTTAGACTAATGATTAAAAAGAAGAAATCCGCAAAAGCGGATTTCTTCTTTTTTTATTTTATCTCCTTCCCCCCGCCCAATTCATTTGGGCACTCATCCCCACACCATGAGCTACTGACCCAATTCATTTGGGTTTACGCTCTCACTCCATGTCCCCTGCCCAATTCATTTGGGCACTCTTGGTGAAATGCAAAATGCAAAATGCGGAATTATTTCTTTATGCCTCCGCCCAATTCATTTGGGAAGCTTGATTTAAATAATAAATAATAGAGAATAAAAAATGAAGAAACCCGCCCCGTGGGCGGTTTTCAACCAATTTTATTATTTATTATTTCTTATTTATTCT
>JAZNVY010000140.1:0-1769 GCA_045593105.1 Eubacteriales bacterium | reverse complement strand
CCGTGCCGCATGATAATAAGGTCATGGGTGGCAAGCCCGGAGTCTTCCAATACCTGAATATACTGCTGAATGGAGGCTGATGAAATGCCGGCTTCCTCAGGGGTACAACGCGCAAAATTCATGTTGTTTTTCTCCTTTATTGAATTTGAGATAAGGATACCATATTGAGGATGTTTTGTCAAACGATGAATACTTTTTGTCTTCTTATACAAATTAAATAGGGAAATGCCACAAATTGTGTAAAAAAAGCAACATGAATATATTTAAAATGTACTTGAAAAATGTTAAAATAAATCATAGTATCTCTAACTATAAGGAAAAGTGAGGGAATAACATGAAGAAACAATTGATTGCTCGGATCACAGTGGTATTTTTGCTGTTGTCTATGCTGAGTTGCATGGTATTGCCGGCCAGTGCCGCCGACGCGACCTATGCGCGAAGCATGACCGCAGAATCTGCCGCAGGAACCTATTACGTTGCCACCGCGGCGGATCTTGCTCAGATCGCCGCCCTGGTCAACAGCGGCATGACCATGAAGGGTTATACCTTCCTGCAGACGCAGGATATCGACCTTTCCGGGGTGGATTATACGCCCATTGGCTACCGTAATAGTGCGGCGGACACATCCTTTTCTTTTTACGGTACTTACGATGGTCAACGTTATAAGATCCTCAATTTGAACTATTACGATGAAAATCGGGATGGTGCCGGCTTGATCGGTTCTGCTTATACGGCGACCTTGAAGAATATCGGGATTGAGAGTGGCAGCGTAACTGCGGCGAACCGTGCCGGCGGTGTCGCCGGTTATGCAGACGGATGTACCGTCACCAACTGCTATAACAAAGCGAATATCACCATCCTCTCCGGTACGGACGGCGTAGGCGGTATTGCCGGTGTTGCCCGTAGTTCCAGCCATTTTTACGGCTGCTATAACGCCGGTACCATCACCTGCGCCACTACCGGTGCCGGCGGCATCGTCGGTTGGGGCGGAAAAGGCGACAATACGATGCTGATCGGCTGCTATAATGCCGGTGTGCTGACATATTCGGAAACCCTTTCCACGACTTATTACGCTCTTGACGTCATCGCCCGGAATACGCAGCGGACTATGGGTGACTTTTCCAGCTGTTATTATTTGGCAGGGACCTACATGGATGCAGAAGGCAACGATGCATCTGCTACGTATAATAATCATAACGCCAAGCGCTTGGAAGAGGAAAACAACCTTTTGATGGCTTACGTCCTGAACCATGCTACCGGCATGAACACCAATGCTTTTACCGTGGACGCGAAGGGCGACCTGGTCTTTTCTGCTTCGGAGCAGGAAGGTGCGTTCGAGCTTCGGATCAAAGCGATCCGGGGCGGCGTCCTGCTGGAGGATACCGGCGTCGTCTTGACGTCCGGCGGCGGTTATACCGTCCCTGCAACTTACGGCTCCTATGCGGTCACCGGCGCGAAATCTGACGGTGCCAATTATTCAGTAGGTGCGTTCATTCCTTCTTTGACTGCAAATGCTTTGACGGTAACGTTGAATTTGGAGGGAACCTATCCTTCCGTTGCCGACTATGCCTCCAATCAAGAGGCGTCCGTCTTTACGGTTTCTACCGTCGAGGAATTGGCGGTGTTGGCTGATCTGGTGGACGCCGGCAATACCTTCGCCGGTAAGACGGTCTACGTGACGGACGATCTGGATTTCTCCGGTTATAACACCTGGAACGGCATCGGTCATGCCACCGGCTCCGGCGGCGGTGTGGTAGCAGAAGGCTCTC
>JAZNVY010000139.1:0-5906 GCA_045593105.1 Eubacteriales bacterium | reverse complement strand
CTTCGTCATTCCGAAGAAATCTAAAGCAGCACTCCGTTCGACTTGCATGTGTTAGGCACGCCGCCAGCGTTCGTCCTGAGCCAGGATCAAACTCTCTAAAAAAAATTTAAATCATTTTGAATCCAGCTCATAACAAATCTCAAAATTTCTGGCTTTAAGTTTTGTTAATCGCTTTCGCCATATCTCTATTCGAAGACATGGACTTTAAACAATTAACGGGTCCTTCTTTATGATGCTGTTTAATTTTCAAAGTCCGGTGCTTTCCTGAATTTTCAACGGTTTTCGACCCTCTTGGATCGACCCCCTGTTTTCAGGCGCCCATATATAATAACACTCCCGATTTCATTTGTCAACACTTTTTTGAAAATTTTTCGGGACGGAATTATTGTTGCCAAATCTTTCCGCAATTATACATTAAAAACGAATTCTTCTCGCAATTCTGCGGCGCCGGCGGTTATTATTCTGCCATACCATATAGATAATGTAGACAATGATCAAAAGAACGATGACCGCCGTCACGATCCGAACGATGGTATTGCTGAAGAACTGACGGATCAGATGTAAGTAATAAAGGATGTTACTTCTTTCCAGAGCGGTGCTGGCCACCAGATTGACGGTGCCGTATTCCACGCCGTCCTTCTTCAGGGTCACGCTACCCAAAACGTCGCCAACCGCAATGGGGGCGTAGGCCACCTCTTCCGTCGTAATAACGCGCTCGAAGCTTTCAATATCCACATCGTCGGCAACGACCGCTTCCACGTCGGCCTCCGGAACCAGCACCACGTAATCGCTCTTGGCGCAAAGCTCCACGTCGATCTCGCAGACAGAGGTGCTCTCTTTCAGCAAGGTCTGGATGCCGTAATTAGAGTACGCCCATTTAAACATGGCGATGGAATCTTCAAATACCGGATTTTTCTCCAGCGCATAATCTGCATTCATCATGACGCAGAGGTATTCCATGCCCTTATACCGGGCGGTGGAGATCAAATTATAGCCGGCGGCGGTGGTACTGCCGGTCTTGCCGGCCACGGCGTACTTATAATAGTTGCCGGAATTCATCCGGATCAGCTGGTTGGTGGAGATCAGCGTCCGCGCCTCGTTCTTATTGGTAGCCGGCAGGCGGTAGCTGCTGGCGCTGAGGAAGGGCAAGAGACGCTCGTCTGCAAATACCTTTTTCGCCATGATGGACATATCCCGGGCGGTGGTATAATGGTTTTCGTCGGTCAGACCGTGGGTGTTTACGAAATGGGTCTTGGTCATTCCCCACTCGGCGGCCTTTTCGTTCATCTTCTCGACAAAGGCGGAAATGCTGCCGCACAGGTGGATCGCCAGCGCATTGGTGCCCTCGTTTGCGCTGGAAACGGCGATGCCGTACAGGACGTCTTCCAGCACGATGACCTCCTCGTCCTTCAGCCCCATGTTGGAGCTGCCGATCACCAGGTCGGAATAGGCTTCCTTTTTATCAAAGGTCAGGGTCGCCTTGAGATCCGAAATCATGTCGATCGCCACCGCCATGGTCATCAGCTTGGTGGTAGACGCCGGATAGATCCGCTCGTCTGCATTCTTTTCATAAATGGTGGCGCCGGTATTCATGCTGATCAGCATGACGTTATCCGCCTTGCTCGCCGGGGCATCCTCAATGGCAGATACCGCCGGAACACAAACCACCAGCAAAACCATCATTATTATAATAGTAAGAATTCGTTTCATCGTAACCTCCTGAAAAAGTGGGGTATCTTTCATTATAATAGATAGAATAAAAAAAATCAATTCCCCAATTTTAAAGAAAAAGGAGCGAAAAATAAAAATATTTCAAAAAACTCTTGCCAAAAATAAAAAAATCTATATAATAGATGTGTACCGGGGTGTAGCGCAGTGGGTCGCGACGCCGAAGCGCCGCCGGTGGTTGCGACTGCGACCGCTGCCCTTTGGCAGATGAAGGGAGCAGGTTAGCAGGTGCCGTAACACGAAAAATATCGAGCCAACAACGGCTGGCGAAGAATTTTTCGATGTTACAAACGGGATGATGAAGCGAGGCGCTAACGGCTGCCGCGGTCGAAATTTTGGGCGGCGCTACTGCGAACCGCCCGAAAATTTCGGGTCACCGCAAAGGGCTTGCTGATCAAAGCTTGGATTTCATCGTGCATTAGCACGATTTCATTAAAACTTGCGGCATCGCTGCTTTTATGCTATAATGAGCTCAAGAAAGGCGGTGATCCTACGAAAGGATTTTGTTTTACGGTTGATGACAACATTCGGTTATTGAAAGAGATAACCGAAAACCGTTATGGGAGTATATTTGATCATCCGTATCTTGCTATGTATCAACGGCTTCATAAAGAGTTTGGATTGAAGGTACAGCTGAATTTATTCTACCGTATGGAAAGCTTTGATCTTTCCCAAATGAGTGAGGCTTATTATGAGGAATGGAAAGAGAATTCAGATTGGCTTAAGCTTTCTTTTCACTCTGATATGGAAAATGTCAGACCATATAAAAGCTCGAGATACGATGAGGTCTACGAGGATTGTAAACGGGTGCATGAACAGATTAAGCGCTTCGCCTCCGACGAAGCATTGGCGAGCACGACGACAATTCATTGCTGCTTGTTGACCGAGGGTGGTCTAAAGGCCGTAGAGGATAACGGTATCGTGGGATTGTTGGGACTATTTGGCACGGATGAAAACCCACGCATCTCATACGGGATAGAAGAAAGTAAGGCGACGCAGATCCGTAATGGTGAAACCATAAAAATTGAAAAGCTCTCTTTTGCCTCTATTGATATTGTCTTAAATTGTTTTTCGAAAGAGGAAATATTACGGCAATTGGTGCAATTGATTGGGCGTGACTGTATTCGGGTGATGATCCATGAGCAGTTTTTTTATTCGGATTATAAGAATTATCACCCCGATTTTGAAGAAAAGCTTCGAACGACTTTTTCTTTTTTGTCAGAGCACGGCTATCAAAGCAGCTTTTTTGAGGACTTGATATGATATTGTATTGGATTTGATATTTTGTCTTCCGCTTGGGATACAAATGTGCAATACAATGCGTCACATTGATTTGTGGCTGTTTCTATGTTATACTAAATGTGCCGTTAAATAAAATTCCAGATAAGGAGATGTTCGTTTGGCAAAGGGCATGAAGACGGTTGCCTGGATCTCGATCCTGTTGACCGCAATATTTGTGATTATTTACCGACTAAAACCCCTTGGAATATTTTTGACAATTGCTATTACGATGGGAACGGTAGCCTATCACTTCTGGATGCGGCTTTTGGTAGGCGGCATACTCAATTTACTTTTAAATAATAAAGTAGACTACAATAAAAAATGGTTTAGAGTAGGAAAGGCTGAGCAAAGGCTTTATAAAGCTTTAAAGGTAAAGAAATGGAAAAAGTTCCTTCCTACGTATGACCCCAACGTATTTGACAAGCAGCAGCATACCTGGGATGAAATTGCAGGAGCGATGTGCCAGTCGGAACTGGTGCATGAAACCATCGTGATACTAAGTTTTTTGCCGATTTTTTCCTCGCTTTGGTTCGACTCCGCCCTTGTTTTTATTTTAACCTCGTTGTTTTCTGCTTTATTTGACCTAATGTTTGTGATAATTCAACGATACAATAGACCGCGGATTTTAAAAATCATAAAAAGCTCTTCAAAATAAAGCCCATCGAAAGATGGTCTTTATTTTTTGCCGCCCTTTGCCGGATGACACTGCGAATTAAACTAAACTTGCATTCTTGATTTTTTTATGTTATGATGAAATAAAAGGGGGTTTTGCAATGAATAAAGTTATCGTTAAGGTGAAAAATGCAGATTATTATGATACCGTAAGCATCTTTGTTGACGGGGTTCCTTATGGAAAGAAACAGGGGAACAGCACTTTCGAGATCCCTATTGTCGCAGGGGAGCATTCCATCCACGGCATTTATGATAATATGGAGCCCGATTATGAGGGGATCACTCATGCGCTCGACCCCATTGTTTTTTCTGTTGGAAATAGCGACGTGAATTTTGAGGTTAGAATCTCCAATATTTATTCGGGCGGGAATTTATCAAAAATATAACTTGAATAAATAGCCCTCGTTTTTAGGAACATTACGCAAAAAAAGCACCACCCAATCGGGTGGTGCTTTTTTATCCGGCACCATAGAATTCACCTTGACAAAGGCAGTAGGATTTTGATATCATTAAGTATCTTAAATTGGAGAGCACGGATGATGCAAAGAGAACATTTAGGCAGCCGTTTGGGCTTTATTTTATTGAGCGCCGGCTGGGGGCGGATCAAGGCGTGCGTGATCTGCGGAATTGCGATCCTGCTGCTTTCTGTTCCCTGCCTCAAAGCAGGATATTTCGGTGCTTTTCACCTATTTTTCCTTGATCGGCGTCAGCCGATCTGCATAAAAGATAGAGCAAAAATCCCTCGAAATCTCCTTGCTTTGAGGGCGAAGATTTTAAAAAGTGCGGATTTTTTCTCAATCAAGGAAAAAACGCAACCAATGCTTTCGCATTGGCGAGTATTTTAACGAAGGGTGAGTAGAAATCCGCCTTTTTAAAACAAGGGTTGGATTATTCTTGTCACCTTAAAGGACTGTTTTGATATGAAAATCATAGCGAATATCATCGGCATTGCTGCGGTGGCGATATTCGTCTTGAGCTATCAACTCAAGACCAGGCAGGGGATCATCTTTTTCAATGCTGGCTCCCGGGTGCTTTACGTACTGCAGTATATTTTGCTGGGCGCTTTTGAGGGCGCAGTCTTAGACGTTGTGGCGCTTTTGGTGTCGGTGCTGGCTCAAAATAAGAATAAGGGCTGGCTCGGCAGGCATCCCAAATTTACGATCATCGGCGCTAATCTTTTCGTGGTCGGAATGGGACTTTTGTTTTATCGGAATATCTTTAGTCTTTTTCCTATCGCCGGTGTTCTTTTTGAGACGGGTGCTCTTTGGCTGACTAAGGAAAAGCAAATCCGTTTCGTTTCCTTTTTCGGGGCACCGTTCTGGCTTGCATATAATATCTTGAGTGTCGCCTACGGATCGGCGATCGGCAATGTGATGACGATGGTCTCCATCGGAATTGCCATCGTAAGATATGATATTTTAAAGAAAAATGAGCCGTAAGGCTCATTTTTCTTTTGACAAAGTGGCGGCATTGATCATTTCATAGAAGTTGGAGAAAAGGGAACGGTTGTAATTTGTCGAAAACTGTGTTATGCTGATAAAGGCAGGGCACTGCCAAAGGAGGGAAATAATATGAAAGTAGCAACCAGTTTGATTTTCATTATCATCGCGGTGGCGTTGATTGCTGTGATCGCGGCAATCGTGGCATTGGCGGTAAGTAAGGGCAAGGATCAGACCGCCCCTACCGAGGATCGCTCGTATTTTGACGGCGGTTATTTTGCCTTTATCGGGTATTCCATCCTGGTCGGATTTGTGACGATGATCACGCTTGGCATCGCCTTTCCATGGATGTGCTGTTTGATGCAGCGTTGGAAGGCGAAGCACACCATCGTATGCGGCAAGCGGATGTACTTTGACGGTACGGGCGTGCAATTGATCGGGCGGTTTATTTTGTGGAGCTTTTTGACCCTGATCACCTTTGGTATCTACGGGTTTTGGATGGCGCTTGCCATTAATCGCTGGATCACCAAGCATACGCATTTTGTGGGTGAAGAAGACAACAACAGTTATTTCGACGGCCGCATCTGGGGCTTTATCGGCACCAATATTCTGGCAGGACTTGTGACTATCGTACCCGTAGTGGGCGTGGTATGGGGCGTACTCATCCGCACCCGTTGGATGACGGAGCATACGGTGGTAGATTCCCGTCGGCTGGTCTTCACCGGCACGCTGGGTAAGTTCTTCTTGAAGTACCTGCTGTGGGGCTTTTTGACGGTGATCACCTTT
>JAZNVY010000138.1:0-3528 GCA_045593105.1 Eubacteriales bacterium | reverse complement strand
AGCGGCGACGGCAAGGTTTCGGTCTACGATGCCGTCTGCTTCTTGAAGCTCCTTTTGAATGATACCTTCAGTATGGAAAGATCCCTCAAGATCGCTACTTATAATATCAAAGCCGGCTATTATAATACCGGCAAGACCCTTTCCTATATTGCAGAACTGCTGAAGGAAGTGGATGCCGATATTGTGGGGTTGCAGGAAGTGGATTACATGACCAACCGCTCCAGTGCGTCCGGTGATCAGCTTGCCTACCTTGCTGAGGCGGCTGGTTATCAATATTATCAGTATACACCGGTTGTGGAGATTGGCAATTCTAAGGTTGCGGCATCCGAGACGGCGACCTCCAATCTTTACGGTCACGGCATTTTGAGTAAATATCCTATTACGGATCATGAAATCATTCATCCCACTCAGCAGGGTCTTGAGTCTGATGGCGTTACCCCCGATGAGTACCGCTCCATCGGTCGGTATGAGATCGACGTCAACGGCAGTACCGTGGCTGTCTATAACAGCCATCTGGACTTTAGCGTCGGTCGTTATCAGTATCAAGAAATTCAGGATAATTATATGGCCAAGGATCAATTCGCGGTCTTTATGGCGGATATGAACGAGACGATTCCGGAACTGGAAAATAACGGATGCATTAATTACGATCGGTTTGAAATCTTGACCGACAATAGCAGTATTGATCATATCATCGTTTCCAACGATACCATCGCTTGGTATGCCGATGAGACCGGTGCCACCGGGTTTACGGTCGAGTCCAAGACTGTGCCGGAATTCACCTATACCAAGAACGGCGTTAATTATCAGATCACCAAGGCAAGTGACCATGATTTAATGTATTCTTACATTATGTTGAAATATTAATAGGAGGGAAGTTGGATGAAGTTATTTCGTAAAATTGCCATCCTGACCGCTTTGACCCTCTTGCTGGGGCTTTTCGGCTGCCTTACGGTGACGGCTGAGACGACGGAACGCTTGGGACTTCGTTACGACTTTGATCAGACCATGGGTCGGACTACCGCCGATGCCATTCTCCTGCTCCGCCACGTGGATGGCTGGGACGATGGGGTCATCGCCGAGCTGGAGGGCGACGTCAGCGGCGACGGCAAGGTTTCGGTCTACGATGCCGTCTGCTTCTTGAAGCTTTTGATGAACGATACCTTCGATATGGAGAAAGCCCTGAAGGTGGCAACCTACAATATCAAGGCCGGCTATTATACTCATAATACCTTGCCGAAGATCGCAGCGTTGCTGAAGGATCTGGATGCCGATATTGTGGGTCTGCAGGAAGTGGATCTCAATACCGGGCGCTCCGGTAACGGCGATCAGATTAAATATCTTGCCGAAACCGTCGGTTATAAGTACTATTATTTCATGCCGGTCGTCTCTCTGACCAATACCCATACGCCTGCGACTGCTGAGCAGATCGCCGCTCAGTATAATCTTTACGGGCACGGCATCCTCAGTAAATATCCTATTCAGTCCTATGACATCATTTATCCCGAAAACCAGGTGACCGACGGTGAGGTTCGTGCAATTGACCGTTATGAAGTCCAGGTGGATGGCAAGATCTTGACGGTCTATAACGGTCATTTGGCGGGTACTTTGGCAAATGCGCAATATTTGGAAGTGCAGAATGACTATATGGTCCACGATCAGTATGCGATCTTTATGGGCGATATGAATGCTGTTCCCAAAAAACTGACAGATCTCAATGCGGAGAGATTTGAACTTCTGACCGATTACGACCCCTATGATACCACCCCGATCGATCATTTGATCGTTTCCAACGATACCATTTCCTGGTATTCCGATACGGTTGGGGAAGTGGAGAACGTGACGGCGTTCACCGTGGAATCCTATCCGATCGATGAACCCTTTGAGTGGACGTCCTCCAGTGGCGTGACGAGCACCGTCACGAAAGCCAGTGATCATAACCTCCGGTATGCCTATATCATGCTGAAGGATTATTGATAAATTAAATATAAGGAGAAAAAGACTATGAAAAGCTTACGTAAACTCGCATTGATCCTCGCTCTGGTTCTGACTCTGAGCCTTTTCGGCGCAATGACCGTAACGGCTGAGACGACCGAAGACACCACTACCACCGAACCGGCTCCCAATACCACCGAAGTGCTCGTGACCGACACCGATTACGACTTCGATGCAGACAGTGCCCTGACGGTTGCCGACATCACCATGCTGATCCGCCGCGTTGACGGCTGGGATGATGGCTATATCGCAGAGCTGGCCGGTGATATCAATGGCGACGGCAAGACCACCATTTATGACGCCGTCTGCCTCCTGCGCGTGCTGGCGCGTCAGACCTCTCTGAAGATCGTGACCTACAACATTAAGTGTGCCATTTACGGCGAGACCATGGAAGAGATCGCCGCTACTCTGAAGGAAGTCAATGCAGACGTCGTAGGTCTGCAGGAAGTTGACCGCAACTGCTATCGTTCTTACTATGTTGACCAGATGGCAAAGTTGGCAGAACTGGCCGGTTATGAGTATTACTATTTTGCACCGGTCGTTTCCAAGCCCGGCGATCCCCAGACTCCCATTGATCCCGATACCGCGCTGAATGCTTATGGCCATGGCGTCCTGAGCAAATATCCCATCATTAAGTCCGAGATCATCTGGCCTGAGGCACAGACGGCTATTACCACCAACGAGATCCGTAACGTAGAGCGTCATGAGATCCAGGTGGGCGATAAGGTGCTGACCTTCTATAACAGCCATATGGACTTTAATGAGGGTCGCTATCAGTATAAAGAGATCCAGGATGACTATATGATGAAGGATGAGTATGCTGTCTTCGTCGGCGATATGAACGAAAGAATTTATGAGCTGGAAGAGAGCGGCTGCATCGACTATGAGAATTTTGATATCCTGACCGATGAGAGTAGAATCGACCATATCATCGTCAAGAAGGATACCATCAGCGGTTATAAAGATCCTGCCGGCGTCAGCGGCTTTATGGTAGAATCTACTACGCTGGATACTCCGGTGACCCGTGATGATACGACCTTTACCAAGGCCAGTGACCATAACCTCTGGTATTCCTACATCAACCTGAAGTAATGAAAAATAATTTTTCCTATTTCAAAAACGAAGATTGCCAGTTTTTTCCCTGTCATCAGAAGGAAGGCGAGTTCTTCAACTGCCTTTTCTGCTACTGCCCGCTCTATGCCTTGGGCTCCGGATGCGGTGGAAACTTCAAGTATATCGAGGGGGATGTCAAGGATTGCTCCGATTGCACCTTGCCCCATAGCGAAGAGGGCTATGCCTATATCGTCGCTAAGTACGAGGAAGTCAAAGACCTGGCAGCAAAAAATAAATAAGCAAAAAGAACTCCGCCATCCGGCGGAGTTCTTTTTGCTTGAAATGTGTAATATGGGATAATTTGCGACATGAGTGATGACTACCCCCAAATGAATTGGGATAAGACGAAAGGATGGGATGTAGGAGTTACCCCAAATGAATTGGCACCTTGGGATAGATTAATGGGGTGCCCAAATGGAT
>JAZNVY010000137.1:0-3321 GCA_045593105.1 Eubacteriales bacterium | reverse complement strand
CCAAGGAGTTGGATTGACCTGTTGTCTTCCTAAGACCGCTTGGCCTCCGACTTCCCCTCCTTTCCCAGAGAAGCCCCCGCCTCAAAGGCAAGGGTCGGCGTCGCATAGGCTTTGGAGGGCAGATAAAAAATTCCGTCCTCCTCTTTGGGATAGCCCTCTTTGACGCAATAATTAAATTCATCCTCCATCAAGATCAGCCGTTCCTCGGCAGAGAAGTTCAAAATCGCCTTATGCGCGATCCTTCTCGCTTCCGGATATCCGCAAGAAAGGGGAACCGGGCATTTCATCACCGCGCGGTTTCTGCCGGTTTCGATCAGCAAATCGTAGGTCTTAGAATAGCTCATCGCCGCATTACAACGGGTATCCACCACCCTCCTCGCGGTATAGGAGCGGTACCCATCTACGCCGTGGGTCACACACAAAAAGCCATCCTCCGTTTTCTCCACCGATACCGGCTCGGCGCAAAAAACGGTATGGCACTCTTTTAAATAGGAATAGATCTGCGGAGCCTCTCCTGCGCCGAAAAATTCATACCCTGCCTGCGCCCGACGCTCCAGCACCAAGCAGTTTTCTCGGTATTGATGGGCGATCCCTGCCGCGGCGTAGGTGGCGCCCAAGACCAGTATCTCATACATTTTGCAAAACCTCTTAAAATCCGTTTTCTTGATTATATGGTAATACAAACGTATGGTTTAATCTACCATTTATCCGCTCAATTATTTCGATTTCTTGCAATTTATAAAAAATCATGCTATACTGCAAAGGAGGTGATGCAGGATGATCAGAACGGAAAAAAATCATTTTTCCGTGCGGTTGATGCAAAAAGAACAAAATGCTCCCACCGCATCAAAAGATACCTTTTACGCCGAGTATCGCATCTGTCTTGCCTTGGCAGGCGAGGCGGTATGGGAGATCGAAGACCGCACCTATTCCATCCGACCGGGGGATATCATATTTTTAAATATCGGGCAGCGGCGACAGTTTAAATCTTTTGGAAAAGGCGGTTTCCAGCTGGCCATCTTTACCTTGAGCCGTAACGCCTTTGCAGAGCTTCATTATTTTCTGTTTTTTCTGGATCGGATCAAAAACCGGAAAAACGTCTTCCAAAGCAGCACCCTTTCCCCCATTCTGAAAGAGGCTTATGAAGAATGGTGCAGCAACCGCCCCTTTTGCCATGAGCTGATCTCCGCCAAGCTGACCGAATTTTTCATCAAGGCGGAGCGTGAGGCAGACTTTTCCTATACCATAGGAAAAAAAGAACTGGAGCTGCTGATGCTTATGGAGGAGATCGATCGGGATATCGCAAAGGGTCTGCGCCTGCAGGCCATCGCCCGAAAGGCAGGGATGAGCGAGAGCGCCTTCTCTCGCCGTTTTTCTGCCGCAAACGGCATCTCCTTCAAGCAATACAGCATCGAGAAAAAACTCCGGCAGGCGATCCTGCTGCTGAAAACCACCGATCTGAAAATGATCGATATTGCCATGGAATGCGGATTCGAAAGTGTCAGCGGCTTTTACGATGCCTTTAAAAAGAAGACCGGCACCACCCCAAGCAGATTTCTCCATACCGAAAACCAGCTCTGATACACCTCGAATTTGGTTGAAAATTAAAAGTTTTTATGTTACTATATAAAAAATACGACAAGTGAGGTTTTTTCTATGAGTTTCATGCTTCCCCCATACCGCCATCCGGATTTCGAGGCCTTAGGGCTTGCTGATGCACCGGATGCGCTCTATGCCATTGCAGAGATGGACGGCGTGGCACCGGAAGGGTATCACAGTACCTCCATGTATCCCGAATATTTCAAGATAGACGGCGTGTGGCGCCTTGCGGAAGAAAGCCGCATGGACTCCAGCGTGGTCATCGGGGAGGACGGCGTCCTCTCGGTGATTGAAAACCGCAATCTCAAAAAAGGCGATAAGGTCATCCTCGGCCGTACCGAGCACGGCGAGGAGGGCATCTTCGTCCATAACAACGGATTCCAGGTGCCGAAGGAGGATGAAAACGACGATAAATTCGTCTTTCGTCAGGGCAGAAGCCGGGAGACCTCCTATGCCCGGGACTACGACAATCTCTTTGAACTGCTCCGACACGAAAAAGAGCACGGTCATATCACTTGGGTCATGGGTCCTGCCTTTGCCTTCGACTACGATGCCCGACGTGCCATGCAGGCCTTGGTGGAAAACGGCTACGTCCACGGCATTATGGCCGGCAACGCTCTGGCTACCCACGATCTGGAGGGTGCCATGCTTCATACCGCTTTGGGTCAGGATATCTACACCCAAAAGTCCCACCCCAACGGACATTATAACCATTTAGACGTCATCAACCGGGTGCGGAGAAGCGGATCCATCAAGCAGTTTGTGGAGGATCATCATATTCAGGACGGCATTATGTACGCTTGCGTCAAGCACGACGTTCCCTTTGTCCTGACCGGCTCCATCCGGGACGACGGTCCTCTGCCGGAGGTCATCGGCGACGCCTATCAAGGGCAGAAAGCCATGCGGAATATGGTCAAAAAGAGTACCACCGTCATCTGCCTGGCCACCATGCTCCATACCATCGCCACCGGCAATATGACCCCCTCCTTCCGCGTCCTGGAGGACGGCACCGTCCGCCCGGTCTACCTCTATACCATTGATATCGACGAGTTCGTGGTCAATAAGCTTCTGGATCGGGGCAGTCTTTCCGCCACCACCATGGTCACCAACGTCCAGGACTTCATCACCATCGTAGCAAAGGGATTAGGACTTATTTAAAAACTCCCAACATAAAAATGGCTCTGTGCAATGCACAGAGCCATTTCAATTTTTATTTCTTTTTGAGACCCAGGTATTCCCAACCGTTCTGATTCTTTCTCTCGACGGAGACGGCGAACTCGGAATAGTCCTTATCCTCCAGAGAAGCGATCTTGCGATAGCCCTGGCCGATATTACACTTATTGGCAACCAGCACTCTCTGCAGATCGGCAACGTTGACGTCGCGCACGTTTACGTCTTCCTTCAAAGAGAGGGCGCAAGCGGTACCGGCAGCCTCACCCATTGCCATACAGCACATGACCAGACGGGTGCCGCTCTGACCGGGAACGTCGGAAGAAAGGTTTCTACCGGCAGCCAGGACGTTTTCCAATCTCTTATGCACCAGCGCACGATAAGGAATATCGTAGAAGTACTGCTTGGAGGTATCGATCAGTTCGCTCATGAACATTCTCTTAAGACCGTCCTCGGGGGGCATCTGCGAACCCCAACCGGCGATATTGGAGATATAGGCCTCTTCGCCGGAGGGCAGGGTGCCAAGTCGGAGGCCAAGCGGTCTTAGGGAGA
>JAZNVY010000136.1:0-3666 GCA_045593105.1 Eubacteriales bacterium | reverse complement strand
GACCTGTTGTCTTCCTAAGACCGCTTGGCCTCCGACTTCATGAACCAACTGCTGGGCTACGACCGCAGTATCGTTTCCGCCATTCCCGGCACTACCCGGGATACCGTCACCGAGGGGTGCCGCTTGGGGGATCTGAAATGTCATATTGCTGATACCGCCGGGATCCGGGAAACCACCGATCCGGTGGAGCGCCAGGGGATCGATATCGCCCGGCAACGGGCGGCGGAGGCCTCGGTGATCTTTGCGGTTTTCGACGGCTCCCGTCCCCTTGCAGAGGAGGATCTGCAGTTGGCGGAGCAATACGGCAATGACCGAAATCTTGCCATTATCAATAAGGCGGATCTGCCTCAAAAAGCGAACATTCAGTATATTAAAGATAAATTTATACATTGCGTAGAAATTTCTGCCAAGGATGGCACCGGTTGCGACGCTTTGGATCAATGGGTACGGAGCGAATTTTCCGCGGAAGATACCGAGACCCATGGCTTGATCACCTCTCTTCAGCAGACTCAGCGTTTAGCGGAGGGACAGCGTCATATCCGCCGCGCTATTGAGGGATTGGAGCAGGGCTTTACCCCGGACATGGCCTCGCTGGACATCACCGAAGCCGCCGCCGCAGTTGGTGAGGTGACGGGACAAACGGTCACAGATCAAATGATCGAGCAGATATTCAGCAGATTTTGCGTAGGAAAATAAGCGGATCTTTTTGGCTCTTTTTCCCTCACTCCATGTAAGAAAAATTTCTTTCGATTAGATTTTTTAAATAAAGAATTATTTCTTTGGGATAAGAAAATATTCTTTAGGATAAGAATTATTTCTTTAAGGTGAGAAATTTTTCTTATTAGGCGGGAGTGGTTTTTAGGGGAGAAGTTAAAGAAGTGAAAAACGATAGTTTATTAGAGAAGGATAGAATGGAAAAATACTTTATTGAAAATTTAGATATCGCCGTCATCGGTGCCGGTCATGCCGGCATCGAGGCCGGTCTTGCCGCCGCCCGTCTGGGTTGCAAGGTGGGCGTCTTTACCATCTGTCTGGATGCGGTGGGCAATATGCCCTGCAACCCCTCCATCGGAGGAACTGCCAAGGGTCATTTGGTCTGCGAGATCGACGCCTTAGGCGGTGAGATGGGCAAGGCGGCGGATGCCACCTTTTTGCAGAGCCGGATGCTGAATTTGGGCAAAGGACCTGCGGTTCATTCCTTGCGGGTACAGTCGGACCGCCGGGAATATACCAAATACATGAAGCACGCCCTGGAGCAGCAGGAAAATCTTCAGCTCATTCAGGGCGAGATCATCGAGATCGAGGCAGAGGACGGACACGTCTCCGGCGTAGTGACCCACTTGGGTGCTCGTTACGGCGCAAAAGCCGTAATTTTAGCCACCGGTACCTATCTCAAGGGCGAGATCATCATCGGTGAGAGCCATCTCCCCGGCGGTCCTGACGGAATGTTCCCTGCCAATCAGTTGAGTGATTGCTTGGAGAAATTAGGGGTTCCTCTCCGCCGATTCAAGACCGGTACGCCGGCAAGAGTCAATCGCCGGAGTCTGGATTTCTCCAAGATGCAAATTCAAGAGGGCGACGAGGAGATCATCCCCTTTTCCTTTGAAAACGAGGAGATCGGGGAAAACCAAGTGGTCTGCTGGCTGACGGCCACCAATGAAGAGACCCACCAGATCATCCGAGATAATATTCATCTCTCCCCCATTTACAGCGGTCAGATCCACGGCATCGGACCGCGCTACTGCCCCAGCATCGAGGATAAGATCATGCGGTTTAAGGAAAAGACCGCCCATCAGCTTTTCGTCGAGCCCTGCGGTCTTGAGACCGAGGAGATGTATCTCCAGGGACTTTCCTCCTCCCTGCCGGAGTTTGTGCAACGCAAGTTTATCCATTCCATCAAAGGGTTGGAAAAGGCGGAGATCATGCGCGTTGCCTACGCCATTCAATACGATTGCGTTGATCCCCAAGCTCTTTATCCGACCTTAGAATTCAAAGCCATCGAGGGTCTTTACGGCGCCGGGCAGTTCAACGGCTCTTCCGGGTATGAGGAGGCGGCGGCGCAAGGCTTAGTGGCCGGCGTCAATGCGGCACGCAAGCTGCAAGGCAAGGATGCGCTGATCCTGGATCGCGCTAATTCCTATATCGGCACCTTGATCGACGATTTAGTGACCAAAGGAACGCCGGAGCCTTACCGGATGATGACCAGCCGGAGTGAATACCGTCTTTTACTGCGGCAGGATAACGCGGATCTGCGGTTGACCCCCATCGGTTACGAATTGGGGCTGATCTCGGAGGAACGGTATCAGAACTTCCTGCAAAAGAAAGCAAATATCGAAAAGGAGATCGAGCGGCTGCGCAAGACCCACCTTTCTCCCTATAACGAGGAGCTGCAAGCCATTCTGGAGCGGTGCGGCACCCCTCGGTTAAACGGCGGTGCCTCTCTGGCGGAGTTGATCGCTCGTCCTCAGGTCAGTTATTTTGATTTAGAGCCGGTGGATCCCGACCGCCCCACGCTGACCAAGGCAGAGGGACGGCAGGCGGAGATCTCCATTAAATATGAGGGCTACATTAAGATGCAGCTTTCCAAGGTGAAGGAGTTCCAAAAGCTGGAAAACCGAAGAATTCCCGAGGATCTGAACTACGCGGAGATGGAAGGCTTACGGCTGGAGGCGCGGCAAAAGCTGGCGGCAGTCAAGCCGGTCAGCATCGGGCAAGCCAGCCGCATCAGCGGTGTCAGCCCGGCAGATATCAGTTACTTAATGATTGAATTGGAGCAGAGAAAAAAGCATGGAAAGAATGAATAGATTGATCGCTCTTTTGCGTGAGGAAGGCATTTCTTGCCCCGATGATTTAGGCGAGCAGCTTCTGGCATTTGAAGAGCAGCTTCTGGAGACCAACAAGGTCATGAACCTGACCGCCATCACCGAGCCGGAAGAGATGATGAAAAAGCACTATTGGGACAGCATCTACCCCCTCTCCAAAGGCATCTTCCCGGAGGGTGCCAAGGTGGTGGACGTGGGCTGCGGAGCCGGCTTTCCCTCTCTGCCCTTGAAGTTGGCGGCGCCCCATCTGGATATGACCCTTTTGGACTCCCTCAATAAGCGATTAAATTTCCTGGACGGCGTCATAGGGAATTTGGGTCTGCAAAAGATCCGTACCCTCCATATGCGCGCCGAGGATGCCGGCCGTAAGCCGGAATTACGCGCAAGCTTTGACATTGCCGTCTCCCGTGCGGTGGCAGAGCTTTCCAAGCTGCTGGAATATTGCCTGCCCTTGGTGAAAAAGGGCGGTGCCTTGATTGCCTATAAAGGCGCCACCGCCGATGAGGAGCTGGAGCGTGCACAAAACGCCATCCGGATCTTAGGCGGTAAGGTGGAAGAGGTCTTTCACTACACCCTGCCCGGCGAGGAAGACAAGCGCGCCATTATCGTCATCCGCAAAGTAAACGATACGCCAAAGGCATATCCCAGAAATCCAAAGAATATTAAAGATAAACCATTATAAAATAAAAAACCGCCCGATTGTGGCACACTCCGTAAGGAAGTGTGCCTCAGCTATATTCGTGCAAAGCACGAGCGATATATCTACGATGCGATATGCGGTATAACCGCGCGATATACGGCTTCGCCGTGTGAAAAGCACGAATATAATATCGCAAAAGCCAAA
>JAZNVY010000135.1:0-3118 GCA_045593105.1 Eubacteriales bacterium | reverse complement strand
ATACGGCGTATGGAGCCTTTGGGCGGTGCGTTGCCTTTGGCCGGTCTCAAGTATGCAATATATTTTTCCGGGACTTGCGCTCCGGCTGGAAGCCTTGAAGGGAATGGCAGAGCAAGCCCTTGCATCCGCCTTTACGGAACGCTATGTACCGGTCCGTTTAAGCCACGTCTTCCCTTGGGTCACGAGCCGTCCCGTTAGTAGCACTGACTGGCTTTTCGTCCTCTACATCATCGGCGTATTTCTCTTTTTGATGCGCTATTTACTGGGGCATCTACATTTGAGATGGTTGCTCCGAAAAGGGCAAGCGCCGAGCGAAGGATTAAAAAAACGTATCCATGCATTATGCAATGAGCACGCGTTGAGATGCTGCAAAGTCGTCGTCATAAACGGATTAGATTCCGCTTTCGTCTGCGGTGTGTTCCGCCCGGTGCTGGCGGTTCCGCACAACGACATCGACGACAAGATCCTTCTGCATGAATTGCTTCATCTGAAGCATCAAGACATTTTACAGGGCGTCTTTTGGAGTTTTTTGCGTTCTCTGCATTGGTGCAATCCCTGGATCCATTTGGTCATAAACCGCATCGAAAACGACATGGAGTCTCTTTGCGATCAAAGAGTTCTGGAGCGTTTGGAAGGAGAAGCACGTCGGGAATACGGTGCGATCCTTCTCGACATGGCCAATCTTCGCTATGCGCGAACCCCCGGCACAAGTTCCATTTCTAATGGCGGTAAAAACATCGCCCGACGTATTACAGCCATCGTTCGATTCAAAAAATATCCGCGCGGTATGGCGCTGGTATCAGTCTGTATTCTTATTTTACTGGCATACCCTATTCTGATCGGGCAAGCAGCTACCGCCAAAAAAGAGTTTTACACGCCGGATAACACGACCGAATTACATCATTCCATGGCCGCCGCACGCGTGATACGTTGTTCTACTGCCGCCGGTGCCATTGATACTTACGCCAAAGGGTTATTAACCGGAAATGCGCTGTATATCGCTACTGTTTCTCCCCTTGAAGATCACGCAGAAATCGAAAAAGAATTACGAAGCAAGGCCGGAAATCCATTTTTTCTGGAAAAGTATAGTTTGATTGGGCAGGTAGCGACCGATTTCGGCTACACCATCCCGGATCTTAATCTACAGTCAGACGGCAGTTATCTCGGAAATCTTGCATTTGAATATTATGAGAACGGCTATCATAAATCTCTTCTCATCCCCTTTCATGCGTATCAACAAGATGGCTGGGTCGTAGAGAAAACAGGAGAGCAGCAGATCTCAGATCATCCTAAAAATGCAATTATTCAATTTTTAGACGCCGGCTCACCCCGGGTATTTACCGCCACCGGCTCTTTCGGTACGGTAACGACCTATTTACGAACGTACGCCTCCGTGACCCAAGAGGTTCAAAACGATTTTTCAAACGTCTTCGGCATAACTTCCACTTCTACCGATCTTCAGCCGGATGCGATCTTTTATTCCATCGGTTATGAATTCAAGACCGTTTATCAATGCAGTAATACTACATTAAAAAACGTATCCGTTCAAGTAGCCCCGATGGAGCACCCCGATCAAGAAGTTGAATTCTACGAAATAAAATCCGACGGCTCCGGCTCCGTCGGATTAAACCATCATGCTAAATCTTCACCCCGGGACGGTTGGGACGGGATATTAGAATTTGGAAGCGGAATGGGCCATTCCAATCACCTTGAAAAGGACTTGATCAATCCAAATTTCTTTGCCGCTCAGATTCATTGGAATGATGAACTGATTGAAGAATTGATCCTTGAGGAGGTTCTTTCATGAAGAATATAGAACGCCTGGGAAATACTTTAAAGAACGTTGCTCGCGCCTACATCTTTCTGCATTTAAACTTTTCTCTCGGAACCTTAAATCTCATCCCCGATTGGGTCGGTTATATCTTGCTTTTTGATTCACTATTGATTTTAAAAGAAGAGGAAGAAACCGCTAAACTATTGCAGCCCTTAGCCATTTTGCTTGGCATTTGGGAGTTCATTCGATGGGTCTTGACATTAATAGGTTTGGAAATAAATTTTTATCTCCTAAGTGTAATCGCTACGATCGTAAGTCTTTATTTCCATTTTCAATTGCTCACCGATCTTGCCAATATTGCCAAAAAGTACGAATGTCCGGAACGAAGCAAAATTTTAAAACTGCGCACTGTTCGAACGCTATTGATCACTCTGCTATCTTTGCCGTTCGCCTGGAACGACTATACAGGACTCAGCATCGTCATTTTGTTGGCAAATGCTATCGTTGCCCTCTGGATCACCGTTACGCTCTATTCCCTCAGACGTTCTCTTTTAGGGGAACGACCCAATAATATCATTTATTGCGATGATGAGGAAGAATCATAACTACCGGCCGTGCCGGTAGTATGCACTGCCCCCTTAGGGCATAGGACCGGCTGAGCCTATAGGCTCGTCGAAAGGTTTGCCAACCGCAACACTTTCACCGGCAGCCCCTAAAGGGGGCTTTTCACTTGCCTTCTTTTACCTGCTTACCCGTAAACGGGTCGACATACTCTACCAAGGACATTTGATCGTATGTTATATCTTCTCGCAACTGGTTTCGTATGTATTCCGCAATGACTTTTTTATTTCTTCCTACTGTATCAACATAGTATCCTTTACACCAAAAGTGCCTATTTCCGTATTTGTATTTCATATTTGCGTATTTTTCAAATATCATCAAACTACTTTTTCCTTTGAGATATCCCATTATCTGTGATACACTGTACTTAGGCGGTATAGATACTAACATATGTATGTGGTCTTTGCAGGCTTCCGCTTCCAATATCTCAACCTGCTTATACTCACATAATTTCCTTAGCATTATTCCTATATCCGCCTTTATCTTTCCATAGATCACTTGGCGACGGTATTTTGGTGCAAACACTATGTGATATTTGCAATTCCATTTTGTATGTGCTAAACTATCTGTGTCAAGTTTCACGACTTGATTCCTCCTTCGTCTTTCTTGTTGTGGTCGGCAAACCCTCTTCTATTTTAGACGAAGGAGGATATTTTTTCCACTCATAGCTAAAGCTTTTTGGAACCACCGGCCGGACCGGTGGTTTTCGTTACACAATAAAAA
>JAZNVY010000134.1:0-3482 GCA_045593105.1 Eubacteriales bacterium | reverse complement strand
TGAACCGATGATACATACTGTTATTATATTTTAAGATGGTCAAAAAGTCAATAAGCCCCAAAGGGTTTTTAAAACATTTTTAACGGATTTAAAATCTTTTGTGAAATCCGCCTAAAAAAACTTTTATTTTTTGGTCATGGTGACAACACAAATTTAATGTTTTTCTTGACAAATCCACCAAAAGAATGTATAATTTCAAGCAGTGGTTGTGTGCTGCTTGATGCAGCGAGAGGATTCCTATGCATGGGGGTATTTTGCCCTTTTTAAAAAACGTTTCAAGACCTTTCGTTGAAATAACGAAAGGTCTAATTTTTTTGCCTTCTCTGTCGTAAACTATATAAAAACAGAAAGGACGTTTGTTTTTATGTGTGGCATTATCGGATACGCAGGAAAGCGCGACACCGCGGAGGTTTTACTCGACGGACTGCAAAAATTGGAATATCGGGGATACGACTCTGCCGGCATCGCCCTGATGCAGAAAGACGGCATCCGGATCTATAAAAATCAAGGGAAGGTGGCGGCTTTGGCGGCACAGCTTACCAAAGAGAGTACCGCCGACGCGCGATTGGGGTTGGGTCATACGCGCTGGGCGACCCACGGAGAGCCCAGCTATACCAACTCCCACCCCCACCGCTACGGCAAGGTGACGCTGGTACACAACGGCATCATCGAGAACGAACGAAAGCTCCGTAAAAAGCTAAAGCAAAGCGGCATTCAACCCATCAGTGAGACCGATACCGAGCTGATCGCCATTTTAATGGACTGCCATTATACCGGCGACCCGGTGCAGGCGATCCGTAAGACCGCCGCACAGCTGGAAGGCTCTTATGCCTTGGGCATTCTTTTTGAAGACCAACCGGACAAGATTTACGCCATCCGCAAAGACAGCCCCCTGATCATCGGACGAGGCGACGGAGAGAATTTTCTCGCCTCTGACATCCCTGCCATTCTCCGGTATACCCATGATTATTGGCTGCTGGAAGAAGGAGAACTCGCCATCCTGGCGGAAGAACGGGTAGAATTTCTCAACCCCAAGGATCAGCCGATCCAAAAGATCTGCCGCACCGCCGACTGGGATGAGCAAAGCGCGCAAAAGGGCGGATTTGCTCACTTTATGGCCAAGGAGATCGCCGAGCAACCGGCCGCCGTCAAAGAGACCGTCGGACGCTATTACCAAAACGGCGCGTTATTGGCGGAATTAGAGGAGGATTTTACCATCCGCGGAACCCTGCGGATCGTAGCCTGCGGCTCCGCCTACCACGCCGGATTAATGGGAAAATGCGCCATCGAAAAGTTGGCACGCTTACCGGTAACGGTAGAGGTGGCCAGCGAATTTCGTTATGGAGACCCCATCCTCTCGGCGGAGGATCTGGTCTTAGTCATCTCCCAATCCGGCGAAACCGCCGACTCTCTGGCCGCCCTGCGGCTGGCAAAGCAACGCGGAGTTCCCACCATGGCCATCGTCAACGTCTGGGGGAGCTCTCTGGCTCGGGAGGCAGATACCGTCCTTTATACCGCCGCCGGCCCGGAGATCAGCGTTGCCACCACCAAGGCCTATACCTGCCAGGTGACCCTGCTCTATCTGCTGGCTTTGAGGCTGGCAAAGCCGCACCTCTCCCCCGACGCATATCACGAATACTGCACTCAATTAGAAGAACTTCCTCATTGGATCAGCCAAGCGCTGCTGCAAGAGGAGGACTGCAAAAGAATTTCGGAACATTACCGCCAAGCGGAGCATCTCTTTTTCATCGGACGCGGTCAGGACTACTGCCTCTCGATGGAAGCCTCTCTGAAATTAAAGGAGATCTCCTATATCCACAGCGAGGCGTATGCTGCCGGCGAACTAAAGCACGGCACCATTTCACTCATCGAAAAAGGGACGCCGGTGGTTGCCGTCATCACCGATCGGGAGCGGCTTCCCAAGATTGCCGCCAACATCCGGGAGGTGCGTGCGCGAGGCGCCGCTGTTCTTTGCATCACTTATGAAGATACCGACACCGCAAATCTGGCCGATCACCGGCTGACTCTGCCCTCCTGCCCCGATTTTTTTGCACCGATCCCCGGTGCGGTCATCACCCAGCTTTTTGCGTATCATATAGCAGTGGCAAGAGGAAACGACGTGGATCAACCCCGAAATCTGGCCAAAAGCGTGACGGTAGAATAAACAACTGTAAAAAACAATTCTGATGCGTGGAGTACCACCCCCATGCATCCCTACATGAAGGAGGATTTTTCACCATGGGAAGATATTTTGGAACCGACGGCATTCGAGGAGTCGTCAATAAAGCACTCACCCCGGAATTGGCATTCCGTTGTGGTGCCGCCTGCGGGTATCTCTTAAAAAAGGATAACCCCAAATGTAAAGTTATTATCGGAAGCGATACCCGCGCCTCAAAGGATCTGCTGATGGGTGCCTTGATCTCCGGCTTTACCTATTCCGGCTGTAACGTGGAGCACATCGGCATCCTCCCCACCCCGGCACTGGCCTTTCTTTTGGACCGGATGGGTGCCACGGCAGGCGTCATGATCTCCGCCTCTCATAATCCCCATCAATATAACGGCATCAAGATCTTGACCAAGGGCGGCATTAAGCTTCCGGACGAAAAAGAAAACGAGATCGAATCGCTGATGGATCCCTTTGAGATCCAGCCTGCGGAGCGCCCCGGAAATCTGAGCTACAATCTCAAGGCCAAGGATTTTTATTGCGAACACATCAAGCAGGCCTGCGAAGAAGACCTCAGCTGCTATAAGGTCGTCTTAGACTGCGCCAATGGTGCGGCCAGTGAGACCGCCCACCGGATCTTTGAGGAGTTGGGTGTCGATGCACGCATCTATCACGACAAACCCAACGGCGTCAATATCAACGAAGGCTGCGGCTCCATGCATATCGAAGAGCTGGCAGAGCTGGTTCGTAAAGAAGATGCGGACATCGGCTTTGCCTTCGACGGGGACGCCGACCGATGCCTGGCCTGCGATAAGACCGGACGGCTCATCGACGGGGATAAGATCCTCGCCGCCCTTGCGCTTTACCTCAAAAAGCAAAACAGATTGAAGCAGAATACGCTGGTCGCCACCGTCATGTCCAACTTAGGACTGATCGAGAAGATGAACCAGAACGGCATCAACGTCCCCACCACGAAGGTCGGCGACCGCTACGTCCTGGAAGAAATGCTGGATCGCGATTTCATCTTGGGCGGCGAAAACAGCGGTCATATCATCTTCCTGGAAAAGGCCACCACCGGCGACGGTCAACTGACCGCCATCATGCTCCTTTGCGCCATGAAAGCCCTGCAGATGAACGGCGAAGAGATCTGCGATATCTTTAACACCTATCCGCAGATCCAGATCAACGTCAACGCCGACGACCTCCAAAAGAGAAAGCTGATGGCCGACGACGTATTCCTCAATGACGTAGCCAAAGCAGAGGCCGCCTTCGCCGGGCACGGACGGATCCTGGTTCGTCCCTCCGGCACCGAGCCTTA
>JAZNVY010000133.1:0-2451 GCA_045593105.1 Eubacteriales bacterium | reverse complement strand
AGCACCTTGATGTCGTCGCCGTGGTAGCCGTTTTCGGGGAACTCCACCGACTCCTCGCCATGCAACAACTGCTGCAGACGGGTATAAAGGGAAAGGCCGAAAAGGGAGACCTGGTTGCCGGCGTTATTGACGTAGAACTCCTTATGCACGTCCGCACCTGCCCAAGCCAAGACGTTAGCCAGGCTATCGCCCACGACGCCGCCGCGTGCGTTCCCCATATGCATGGGGCCGGTGGGGTTGGCGGAGACGAATTCCACCATGATCTTCTCGCCGTTCAAACGGTTGGTCTTACCATAGTCCGCGCCCAAAGAAGCGGCAGTTTCTGCCACCTCGGCAAAATAAGCGTCGCCCAGATAGAAGTTCAAAAAGCCGGGTCCCGCCACCTCTGCCCGCTCAATTTCGGGGCAGGCAGGCAGATGGTCTGCCAAAAGCTGACCGATCATCTGGGGCGCCTTCTTCAGCACCCGAACGTTCTTCATGGCAAAGTTACTGGAGAAATCACCGTTTGCCGCGTCCCGGGGCTGCTCAATATCAAAGGCCATCAGCTCCGCCTCCGGAAGAGCACCCTCAGCAACGCAGGCTTTATAGCTTTCCAGCAATAACGCCTGGATCTTATTCTTCATTTCATTGACAGGATTCTTCATACTGCTTCCCTCATTTCGATCGTCATTTCATTCATACTTAAAAGCTGATCACCCGACTTAATATTATAACGGATGAACAGCCGCATTTTTTTCGCATCCCATTCGATTTTATGGGTCTCAACGGTGAGGATCATCCGTCCGTAGGGGGTCTCGTAACGGGTGTCCCGCTCGTCGCCCTCCACAAACCAAAGATCGCCCGAAAGCTCGCCCAATCGGTGAACGTGAACCATATCGCCGCTGATGCGGATATGGGTCTTGGTGTTATTTTCACTATAGATAAGATGAACAGAGTCCTCTTTGAAGTAAAGATCCCCTTCCGCTTCCATGCGGTCGGTATCGTACTGCCCGTCCACCTTTTGGCTGGTACTCAGCACCAGCGTGACTTTTTTATTTTCCAAAGGCTTCGGCATCTGCTTGCTCCACCTTTCCGGAAAGCTCCTGATTTAAAAAGCGACCGGCACCCCGGGCGAACTCCACGGGACTACCGCTCACCAGAAATCGACTGCTTCCTTCGCCGCTTTCACTTAAGAGGTCTCCCTCCGCCAAGGTTGCACGCAGAGCGGCAATGCTTTCTGCGCCGGAGTCGATGAGGGTCAGCCCCTCCCCTGCCTCTTTACGGATGACCTCCGCTAAAAGCGGATAATGGGTGCATCCAAGGATCAGGGTATCTGCACCGCTTTCCAGCACCGGCGCTAAGTACTCACGTACCGCCGCCCGTGCCTCGGCGTCGTCTGCCGCCGTATGCCCACCCTCGATGAGGGGAACCAGCTTGGGGCAAGCCACCGCCACGGTATTTTCATACCCACGCTCTGCCAGCCGCTTGGCATAGGCACCGGAGCCGATGGAAGCCGCCGTCCCCCAGATGCCGATCCGGCCGTTTTGGGTCGCTTTTGCGGCCGCCTCTGCGGCGCTTTTGACTACCCCGACCAGCGGGATGGCGTAGTCGCCCTTGATCTCCTCTAAGATCACCGAGGAGACCGTACCGCAAGCCACCAGAATGGCCTTGACGTCATAGGACTGCAAAAGGGCGATATCCGTCTTTGCAAAGTGCATTAAGGTCTCCTTATCCCGTCCGCCGTAAGGCACCCGGGCGGTATCGCCGAAATAGATCAACTGCTCGCCGGGCAGATCCTTTTGCAGACGCCGGAGTGCGGTCAAGCCCCCCAGTCCGCTATCAAACACCCCGATGGGGGCGTCTTTACTCATACTCACGCTCATTCCGCACGCTCCAACGCCAATGCAATCAACCGTTCCATCAGTTCCTTACCCTCAATGCCGGAGGCCGCCATCAGCTTGGGATACATACTGATATCGGTGAAGCCGGGGATGGTATTGAGTTCATTAAAGACCACCGTACCGTCCTCTTTTACAAAGAAGTCTACCCGTGCGTAGCCGGAGCATTCCATGGCTCGAAAGACCTTGATGGCCTCAGCCTTGACCTTTTCCAGCGTCTCTTCATCAAGACGCGCCGGGATAAAGAGCAGGGAGTCTGCGTCGTTATATTTTGCATCGTAACTATAAAATTCTGCCGCCGGGCAGATCTCACCGGGAACAGAGGCAAAAATCTCGTCATTGCCCAGTACCGCCACCTCGATCTCATGACCGACAATGGTCTCCTCCAGGACGATCTTGAAGTCGTGCTCTGCCGCCAGATGCAAGCCCTCGATCAACTGGGCGCGGTCGGCACATTTGGTAATGCCCACGCTGCTGCCGGCGCTGGCAGGCTTGACAAAGATGGGATAGGCCAGCGCCTTCTCTACGCGCTCCACCACCGCATCCATATCGGTAAGCTCGCGGCGATGGACCT
>JAZNVY010000132.1:0-11884 GCA_045593105.1 Eubacteriales bacterium | reverse complement strand
CGAGACGGCGCTGGGCGTGGAAAATTCCTTCGCCATCGCCTCCTCTTGCGATCGCGTCCAGGCGCTCTTTTTGGGCGCAGAGGACTTGACTGCCGACCTGCAGTGCAAGCGCACCAAGGAAGGTCGGGAGATCGAATACGCCCGTACCCGCTTGGTGGTGGCGGCGCGTGCCGCCGGCGTGGAGGTCTATGATACCCCCTTTACCGACGTCAACGACGATGAGGGCATCGAAGAGGATGCGGCTCTTGCAAAGGCTTTGGGCTTTACAGGCAAGGCCTCCATCTCGCCCCGTCACGTGGAGGTCATCAATCGGGTCTTCAGCCCCACCGAGAAGGATATTGAGTATGCCTACGAGGTGATGGATGCCATCCGCCTTGCCAAGGAGCAGGGCAAGGGCGCCATCGCGCTCCATGGCAAGATGATCGATGCGCCTATCGTGGCGCGTGCAGAGCGTACCATCGCCATGGCTGAGGCGCTGGGTCTCAGAAGGGAGGCGTAACCGTGAATAAATTAGTGCAATCCATTCGGGAGGCCATCCAGCTCTCCGGACTTCGTGACGGCATGACCGTTTCCTTCCATCACCATCTCCGCAACGGCGACTTCGTACTGAATATGGTGATGCAGGAGATCGCGGATCTGGGGATCAAAAACATCAACGTTAACGCCAGCTCCCTTTTCGACGTTCATACGCCTCTTTTAAATCATATCGAAAATAAGGTTGTCACCGGCGTGGCGGCAGACTATATCGCCGCAGGGCTTGGCCGTGCATTCTCGAACGGCGTGATGGAAAACCCGGTGCAGTTCCGCACCCACGGCGGCCGTCCCTCGGACATCTCCTTGGGCAGAACCCCCATCGACGTGGCCTTCATCGCCGCACCCACGGCAGACCCCATGGGAAACTGCTCCGGTAAGTACGGCAAATCCGCCTGCGGTAGCTTGGGCTATGCCTTTGCGGATGCTATGTATGCTAAAAAGGTGGTAGTCATCACCGATAATTTAGTGGACTATCCCTTGCAGGACTTCTCCATTTCGGAGGATTATATCGACTATGTGGTGACGGTGGATGCCATCGGCGATCCGAAGGGCATCGTTTCCGGTACCACCCAGATCACCCGTGACCCGGTGGGTCTGGTGATGGCGCAGCACGCCGCAAGGGTGATCGAGAATTCCGGTCTTTTGAAGGACGGCTTCTCCTTCCAGACCGGTGCAGGCGGCGCTTCTTTGGCGGCGGCCAAGTTCTTGAAGGATATTATGTTGAAAAAGCAGATCCAGGGCAGCTTTGGTCTGGGCGGTATCACCGGCTATATGGTGGATATGCTGCAGGCTGGCTGTTTCCAGCGGTTGATGGACGTACAGTGCTTTGACCTGAAGGCGGTGGAGTCCATCCGTACCGATCCCCGTCACCAGGAGATCTCTGCCATCCAGTATGCTTCTCCTGCCGCGAAGAGTGCGGTGGTGGATAGTCTGGACGTGGTCATTCTGGGTGCTACCGAGATCGATACCGATTTTAACGTCAACGTCCATACCGATTCCAACGGATACATCATGGGCGGTTCCGGCGGTCACAGCGATACAGCGGCCGGGGCAAAGCTCTCTATGATCATTGCCCCTATGTTCCGTGCGCGCCTGCCCATCGTTACCGACCACGTGACTTGCATCTCCACCCCGGGTAAGGACATCGACGTCTTAGTGACCCAGGGCGGTATCGCCGTCAACCCCCGTCAGGCTGAGCTGAAGGAACGCTTGGTGGCGGCAGGGTTGCCTATTATTGATATTCATGATCTGAAGGAAAAGACCGAGCGGATCACCGGCACTCCTCAAAAATTGCCCAAGGGCGATCGGGTGGTGGCGGAGGTCATCAGCCGTACCGGTGAGCTGCAGGATAAGATCTACAACGTGAAAGGATAAGCCATGAGAACCATCAGTGCAACTAAAATTACCGAAACAGTCAAGCGGCTGTGTATCGATGCAAACTGCCATTTAGGGCAGGATCTCAAGGACTGCATCTGTACTTTCCGGGATAAAGAGCCCTGGCCTCAAGCCAAGGAGATCCTGGAGCGGATCGTGGAAAACTATGAGATCGCCGACGAAAAAAATCAGCCCATCTGCCAGGATACCGGCGTGGCCTGCGTCTTTTTGAAGATCGGCCAGGAGGTACATATCGAGGGCGATATTACCGAGGCGGTCAACGAAGGTGTCCGCCAGGGCTACGGCGAGGGTTATCTGCGTAAGAGCGTGGTCCGGGATCCGCTGGATCGGGTCAATACCGGTGATAATACCCCGGCGATGCTGTATTTTGAGCTGGTGCCCGGCGACAAGGTGGAGATCACCGTCGCCCCCAAGGGCTTCGGCAGTGAGAATATGAGCAAGATCGCCATGCTTCGTCCCTCGGACGGCTTGCAGGGCGTTAAGGATTTTGTGAAAAAGACGGTGGAGGAGGCAGGTCCGAACCCCTGTCCGCCCATCGTGGTGGGCGTCGGCATCGGCGGTACCTTTGATAAGGCGGCGTATCTTGCTAAGAAAGCCCTCCTTCGTGAGGTGGATCAGCGTAACGCCGATCCCTTCTATGCAAAGCTGGAAGAGGAACTGCTGGAGGAGATCAACGCCCTTGGCATCGGCCCCCAGGGCTTTGGCGGTCTGACCACCGCGCTGGCGGTCAATATCGAGCAGTATCCCACCCATATCGCAGGCTTGCCGGTGGCAGTCAATATCAACTGCCACGTGACCCGGCATCAGACGGAGGTGCTTTAAGATGGCAATGAAAATTGAAACTCCTTTGACCCGGGAAAAAGCTCGGGCTTTGAAAGCTGGCGACAGCTGCCTCATCTCCGGCGTGATCTATACCGCAAGAGATGCCGCCCATAAGCGGCTTTGCGAGCTGGTGGAGAAAGGGGAGCAAATGCCCCTGGACGTCACCAACGGCATCATCTATTTCGTTGGCCCTACCCCGGCAAAGCCCGGTCAGGCCATCGGCTCTGCCGGCCCGACTACGTCCTATCGGCTGGACGCCTATAGCCCCACCCTCATCAAAGAGGGTCTTACCGGCATGATTGGTAAGGGTAAGCGCGGCCCCGAGGTCATCGCCGCCATGAAAGAGCATGGTGCCGTCTATTTCGGCGCCATCGGCGGCTGCGGTGCACTGCTCAGTAAGTGCATCAAAAAGGCGGAGGTCATCGCCTACGACGACCTGGGCGCCGAAGCCATCCGCCGGCTGGAGGTGGAGGATTTCCCTGCCATCGTGATCATCGATAGCGAGGGAAATAATCTGTATGAGTCCGGACGCAAGGCCTACCTTGAGCAGGTGAAATAAGCGCAGAACAAAAAGGCTTCCTTCGGGAAGCCTTTTTTAGCGTCTTTTCCCTCCTCGGCGTATCGACATACGCCTTCGTCCGGAGAAAGCCACTTCTGCATCTTATTTGACCTGCTCATTTTTTGAAATAAGCGCAGAACAAAAGAGGCTGTAATTTATTACAGCCTCTTTTTAGCGTCTTTTCCCTCCTTCATTTTAATAGGTGCCCAAATGAATTGGGCAGAAGAACTTGGCGTTGTGGGGTGAGCGCCCAAATGAATTGGGTAGGAGAACTCGGTGTTGTGGGATGAGTGCCCAAATGAATTGGGCAGGAGGGCTCGGTGTTGTGGGATGAGTGCCCAAATGAATTGGGCAAGTGGGCATCGTCAGATAGGGAGGAGGTGCCCAAATGAATTGGGCAGAGGGGACATTGTTTGTGAGGTATGAGGTGCCCAAATGAATTGGGCAAGTGGGCATCGTCAGATAGGGAGGAGGTGCCCAAATGAATTGGGCAGTACAAATGAATTGTACTGATGCAAGCGGAAGTGACCCCGAATGAATGGTGGGAGTACAAATGAATTGTACTGATGCAAGCGGTAGTGACCCAGAATGAATGATGGGAGTACAAATGAATTGTACTGGTGCAAGCGGAGGTGAGCTCCAATTAGATTGGGTTGTATGGGATAAAAAAGAAAGGCTTTCGCCCCCGGCGAAAACCTTTCTTTGCTTTTATTTAATGGGGGTGGAGTTTAGTATTTGCAGGAATCGGACGGCGTCGAAGACGGTGACCTTTCCGTCGCCGTTGATGTCAGCTTGCTCGTCGGTGAGACCTACGTCGTGGTCATCAATGTATTTCAGTAGCAGGAAAGCATAGTCTACACTATATCCCTCTATAACGCTATATTCTTTCGTTTCGCTGAAATACTCCACGCCATCGTATGTTGCGTAAAGAGTTGCTTGAATAGTATCTGTCATTTGATTCGGGCCAATATCGTTTAAACTGAACACATACTGCTCATCTTCAACGGAATATGACTTGAACGTTAATTTCTTACCGCCAATTTCAAATACCACATACGGATTTATGTATCCTACCGTATCAAACAAGGCTTTATCTACTGCGCAGTTGAGCACAAGGTCATGTTGCAGAGTGAGAGAGGTACTGGCGAAGGTAATACCTGGTATTATTTCAAAAGTAATATCAAACGAACCGCAATAGTTTCCTTGTCCAACTACAGTCACTGAATAAGTACCTATATCGGTTTCACTTGTATTTCCTTCGATATAATAATCAACTCCCAAAGACAATGTCTTTCCCTGGTATTTAAGCACAGGGGCAATCGTTTTGACAGTTCCGTCGTAAATAAAAACATCTTGACACGTGATGTCGGCATCTATGATATCATTGGCAACAAGTTCTCCCGTGGACAGCGCATACTCGGCAATATCTTTGCTTTCAACAGCTGACTCGGTAACATTTTGGATCAGGTATTCGTTTTCTTGCCCACTCCAATAAATCTTTGCATTAAATTGGTCTTCGACGTTATCAACTTTAAGTTCATTGTTTTCATCCAAAGAGATATACGATGTGTTTTGACCGTCATTTTCTACAATGATATTAACAGATGTGAAGGTGTCGTCATCGTTGATATGTTCGACAACTACATCAACTGCCGAATTATCTTCGCCGTTAATCGCTACACCATTTGAGGTTGTTATCGTTGCTGAACCTTCTGCATCTGAAACCAATCCGTAACAGTATTCTTCGTTAAACACTTGTGCAGTGCCCTCTGAATCAAATTCAATGGTAAATTCATCGACTGGCAGTTCTAATCTGCATGAAGTTATAGCTTCCTCATTTAATGCACCCACACTTGTCTCAACAACGATATTGTCGTCAATATAAACCGTTTCGTTCTCAATAATTTGAAACAGAATGTCTCCATTTGAGTCATATATGGTTGCGTTTTCGCAACATAAGTTTAACGTATTTTTACTGTCTTCTGCATAATACCATTCGGCAGTGCCATCAAAAGATGTCGGGAGAAGTGATGGAACATGAATATCAATTTCACAACCAGAAATATAGTTGTCTTTATCGTCGTATCCTATTCGCACAGAAGAATTACTACCATCTACACCCAAATCCACCTTCCAATGATTGGTAAATATATTTACGTCAATATAACGACTTTGAGAATAATTATAACAACTATCTGCTTTTCGACCATCGAAATATTCAAAATAAGGATTGTTGGGGTCATAAATGTAAAGTCTATACCAACCATCGCCCATATAAAGCGGTTCTCTTGCTGAATCGATTACAACTGCATGTCCCCCTTTTGACCACCATAATGCTACAATATAGTTATCGTAATACTTTAAAACATTTCTCAAATTTCCGGAAATCTGATTTTTTTCGGCGCTGGCTGCTTGCCAAATGATTTTTTTTTGCCATGCTTTCCCATCTTTTGATGATTGCCATATCTGATATTGATCTATAAGCTTTTTGATTTCTTGATTTTTGTCGATATAATTATAATGCTCAGCATTAAGCAATTTTTTCTTAGTTCCGGAATAGGCACTGACATTTAAATTTATAGGATTATTTATATAATCTTTTAATTTTAAAATATCATCATTAAATAATGCGGATGTTGCGGACATCCCAAGGCAACTGCCACCCCATGTAGAGGAGCTTTTTCTGATTTGCTTACCTTTTTCGCCGTATACGGCATAATACGCCTCTAAAGGAATCTTTGAAAATATATTATAATTAAATGCTCCGTAAGAATTGGGGAATGAGTAACTGTCTGTTGTAAGATCAAAAGGAGTTTCATCTTTTCCGATTATGGTGATACTTTCCCACTCGCAAACAAATCCGAAATCTGTAAGGGCATATCCAGGCCAATTTCGGCCTATTTCATTTTCATCGTTCCAAAGTCCTGCGTCATAGTCTGCTTTTTGCGTGTACATCATAGCTGTAAATTGCGAATTGTTCACATTGTTCGGTTCGCCGGGAGCCCAATTGGTATAAGAAAATTCTTCTTCGGTAACCCATGTATAGATTCCACTACTATCTGTTTTGGCACCAATCCAAAGGTTCTTTTTTGTAGATGATTTTGCCAAATCAATGAGAAAATTCTGCTCTTCCTGTGAATTAATAGTTACTAAATGGCCACCCAAATTTTCACAAAAAATTTTTGCCTTTGGCCAAGATAAGCTATCGTCATACAACATATATGCATGCCCATTGTAGTTCACTGCTTCTTTGGGGACCTCTTCTGTTTCTGCAGATGTAGTAAATGCAGAAAGCGACAAAGAACTCATGATTGAAGTTATGCATAATAAAATACACAAAACTCTTTTAAATGTCTTCATTTTTCTTTCCTCCAATAAATAAAAAAGTGCGCAGCCGAGGCTACGCACCGAAAAATACATAGCTCCGATTGCTGCGACACAAACTTTCACTCCTGCAAAGGTATGCGAAAATGAGCATGTATTTTTACCTTAATAAAAATACACACCTTACAGAAGTTTATTCAGTTTGTGTCGCAGTTAAAGTGTATCATAATGGAAAGAAAAAATCAATAGCATAAAATGGGGGTAAAAATTGTGTCAATGGGTCTTGACAAAATGGCACTTTGTCACTAAAATTGTTATAGCACAATTAAGGGTGACAAAAGTAATGTGAACCTGCCTCAAAGCGGCGGATTTTGGTGCTTTTCACTCAATTCATTCTTGCAAGGCGACAGCCTTACTTCGCCTAAATTGAGCAAAAATCCCTCAAAATCTGCTCGCTTTGAGGTCGCAGATTTTAAAAATGCGGATTTTTGATCAACCAAGGCGCAAAACACAGCCAATACTGCCGTATTGGTGAGTATTTTAACAAAGGGTGAGCGGAAATCCGCCTTTTTAAAACAAGGTTCAGATTACTTTTGTCACCCTAAGGAGAAAGAGTTTGGAATTTAGTTATAAAATCAATCCGGAGCTGGATGTGCCCATCTATCAGCAGTTGGTTGATGCTATCCGCACGGCGGTGAAGAAAGGGGAGCTTCTTTCCGGTCAGCAGTTGCCGACGGTACAGGAAGTCACCCGAACCTTAGGCATTGCCCGGGGCACCATCAAGCGCGCGTACGATGAATTAGAGCGTGCCGGTCTGGTGGAGAAGGTACAGGGAAGAGGGACCTTCGTCTGCTATCAGCCTGCCGATTCCGGCAGCCGCAAGGAGCAGGCCATGGCTGCCATCGACAGTCTTTTAAATCAGCTGGACGAGATGGGGCTTTCGGCGGCGGAGATCAATATCTTTCTTAATTTAAAATTAAGAGAGCGCGCGGAGCAGGAAGCCCACGTTAAGGTGGCGGTGGTGGAGTGCAACCCGGAGAACCTTTCACAGATGAGCGAGCAGCTGCGGCATTTGGCCGGGGTGGATCTCTATTCCTATATGCTTCACGACATTCGTCAATATCCCTATAAGCTGAGCGAGGATTTTGATCTCATTGTCACCACCTCCTCTCATGCGGAGTATCTGCTTTCCGTCCTGCCGGTGAAGAAGCGGATCGCCCGGGTGGCATTTCGTCCGGCGGCACGGTGTCTTTCTCAGATCATCAAGTTTCGTCCCGGCGAGCAGGTGGGGCTCCTTGGATACAGCCGTCGGTTTGTGGAACTTTTGCAGGAGACCTGCAGTACCTATGCGGAGGACACCCTTCTCCGGGAGCCGATGATCTTTTCGGAGGAGGCGGATGTTTTCGATTATCTCAATGGGTTGGATGCAGTATTAGTGCCGAAGTCCTATGAGAAATATTTTACCGCTTCGGCGGTGGATGCCCTTCGCCATTTCAAGGGTGAGCTGATTGAATGTTACTATGAGATGGATGAGGGATCGGTGCTTTATTTAGAGGCGAAGATCAAAAGATTATTGGAAGAAAAGACGATTTAAATAATAAATGCTGAATGCAGAATTAAGGAAGAAAACCGTGTCGTTGACACGGTTTTCTTCGTTTTATGTGGTGTTTATTACCCCGATCAAAATGGGGTGAGCGCCCAAATGAATTGGGCAGATAGACGTCGTTGGTTAGGGGTGAAGTGCCCAAATGAATTGGGCAGGAGAGGAAAGAGGTTTTTATTCCCACTCAGAATGGGTGGGCGCCCAAATGAATTGGGCAGATAGACGTCGTTGGTTAGGGGTGAAGTGCCCAAATGAATTGGGCGGGAGACGAAAGATGGTTTTTATTTCCACTTAGAATGAGTGAGCGCCCAAATGAATTGGGCAGATAGACGTCGTTGGTTAGGGATGAAGTGCCCAAATGAATTGGGCGGGAGACGAAAGATGGTTTTTATTCCCACTTAGAATGGGGGAGGTGCCCAAATGAATTGGGCAGTAAGGTGGCTTTGAAAGCAAAAAGACTGAGAATAAATTCTCAGTCTTTTTATATATGCTGTTTATCCGTAGATCTCGGCGTTGCGGAAGTCGGTATCTTTGATCTCGGCGCCTTCATTTTTCTGGGAAAGAAGCCAATCGTACAGCTCGGGGGTGTCATAGGCATCGTCCCAGGCGTTATGCTCGTTTTCCGGGAAGATGGTGAGCTTGGCACATCCGCCCCGTCTATTGACGGCGGCGACCATCTTTTCTGACTCCTCCGGCAGGACGATGGGATCCTTTCCGCCGTGGAACGCCCAGACGGGGACGTTTTTAAGTCTGCCGGCATTCCAATACATTCCGCCTCCGCAGATGGGGACAAGGGCGGCAAAATATTCCGGGATGCTCATGGCAAGTTGCCAGGCACCATAGCCACCCATACTCAATCCAGCCAGGTAGAGCCGGGCAGGGTCGGCGAAGGGAAGGGTAGTGAGATAGCGGACCCATTCCTTTAAATCTTCCAGATGGTCAAACCAAGTGTTCTTTTCGCAAAGGGGCGCCACCGCCACAAAGGGTTGACCCATCCGATCCAACGCTTTAAAGAGGGGATTGGTTTTTACTTTATCCATACGGTTTCGGGTTCCGGAGCCGTGGAGATGGATCAGAATGGGATATTTCTTTTGGGGGTCAAAGTTTTTGGGATAGCGGACAACATAACGAAGCTCGCCCAATCTGTTTTCTTCCATATAATATTCTCCTTGCTTTTTTGAAAAGTATAACACAAAGACGAAAATATTTCAATATAATTTTGATACCCTATTGACAAATGTTGTAGAACATTATATTATATTGGTGTATAACAATGGGGGATTTTGGTCCTACCATTGAGTAAAAAAGAAATTATGAGGTGCTACATGGAAAAGCGAGAAAAGAAGGTCCTCGTCATCGGCGTCATCGGTGCTGACGTTCATGCCGTGGGCAACAAGATCCTCTACCATGCTTTTACCGAAGCAGGGTTTGAGGTAGTCACCCTGGGCGTTATGGTCTCCCAGGAGGAGTACATTGCAGCCGCCATCGAGTCCGGTGCAGACGCCATCGTCATTTCCTCCCTTTACGGGCAGGGTGAGTTGGACTGCCGCGGTATGCGCGAGAAGTGCGATGAAGCCGGCTTAAAGGGCATTCCCCTTTTGGTAGGCGGCAACATTGTAATCGGTAAGCAGAAGTTTGAGGACGTGGAGAAGCGTTTCAAGGCCATGGGCTTTGACCGTGCATTCCCCCCGGGAACTGCGCCTGAAACCACCATCGAGGCTCTGCACGAGCTTCTGGACTAATGAAACCCGTCTTATTGATCGACTTCGGCAGTACATATACCAAGCTGACGGCGGTCGATATTGAGGAAGAACGACTTTTGGGGACTGCGGCGTCCTATACGACGGTGCAGACGGATATCAACGACGGATTGACCGAGGGGCTTCGCCTTTTGGAGGAGAAGACCGGCAAGCTGGAGTATGACGCGTGCTACGCCTGCTCCTCTGCGGCCGGCGGCCTGCGGATGGTGACCAGCGGTCTGGTGCCGGAGTTGACCGGCGAGGCGGCAAAGCTTGCAAGTCTCGGTGCCGGTGCCAAGGTGGTCGGTGTCTATGCCTTTGAGCTGACGGAAGACGATCTCGCGGAGATCATTACGCTCAAGCCGGATATCTTCCTTTTGGTAGGCGGTACCGACGGGGGAAATACCGAGTGTATTCTCCATAACGCCAAGGTCTTGGCAGACCTGCCGATGGAAATTCCCATCGTGGTGGCAGGGAACCGGACGGCGGCCAGCCAATGCAAAAAGATCCTTGAGGGGCATGAGATCTACGTCTGCCCCAACGTGATGCCGAAGTTCGGCGTCCTGCAGATCGAACCCACCCAAAAGCAGATCCGGGAGATCTTCTTGAACCGGATCATTCAGGCGAAAGGCTTAAGCCGTGCGGCGGAGCTGCTCTCCGATATCATGATGCCCACCCCCTCGGCGGTACTGCAGGCCATGAAGCTTCTGGCGCAGGGCTGCGAGGATGAGCCGGGGATCGGAGATCTCATCGCCGTGGACGTAGGCGGCGCCACGACGGATATTTATTCCATTGCCGACGGCATGCCCCGGCAGATGAATACCGTCTATAAGGGGCTTCCGGAGCCGTATGCCAAGCGTACGGTGGAGGGAGACATCGGCATGCGCTACAGTATCCAGGGCATCCTGGATGCGGCAGGGATCGCCAAGATCAGCGCCCTTTCCGGTCTTTCCGAGGAACGGATTTCGGAGCTGGTGGAAGATCTTAAAATCAATACGGATAAGGTACCGGAGGGCGGAGACGACCTGGAGGCATTGGATCATGCCCTGGCATCCGCCGCTGTGGAAGAGGCGGTACGCCGCCACGCCGGGACCATTTCCGAAACCTTTACCATGATGGGTCAGACCTTTGTGCAGGAAGGGAAAAATTTGACCGAGGTAAAGCAGATCGTGGTGACCGGCGGTAGCCTGATCCACACGGCACGGACGGAGGAAATTGCCGCCCATGCCCTCTATTCTCCTGCAGACCCCTCATCGCTTCGTCCGAAAGAAGCCGATGTCTGGGTGGACAGAACGTACATTTTGGCCGCCATGGGATTGCTTTCTTCTTATCATCCCAAAGCGGCTCTCAGAATAATGAAAAAGGAGCTTGAATACCATGGATATTCAAAATAAAAGAATCTCCGATGCGGAATTTGCCCGTGAGCGTCAGGAAGTCCTGACCCAATGGCCCACCGGTAAGGATGTGGATCTTGAGGAGGCTGTTGCCTACCATAAGGCCATGCCGGAGAGCCGTAATTTCTCTAAGAAACTCTTGGATGCTAAGCGTGACGGCAGAACCTTGGTTCAGCCCCGTGCCGGTGTTCCCGTTATTGAGGAACACATCAAACTGATGCAGTATCTGGAAAAAGAGGGTGAGGCAGATCTGCTGCCCTCTACCATTGATAGCTATACCCGTCAGAACCGCTATGAAGAAGCGGAGAACGGTATCGCTGAGTCCCTGCGCCTGGAACGCGCCATGCTGAATGGCTTCCCGGCTGTCAACCATGGTGTTGCCAACTGCCGTAAGGTCATTGAGAGCGTTAACGTTCCGATGCAGGTTCGTCACGGCACCCCCGATGCTCGTCTGCTGACCGAGATCACCTATGCCGGTGGCTTTACCAGCTACGAGGGCGGCGGTATCTCCTAC
>JAZNVY010000131.1:0-3285 GCA_045593105.1 Eubacteriales bacterium | reverse complement strand
GCCGCCTTTTTCGACGCCCTGAATTATTTGGGCGGTAAGGTGGAGGTGACCGGCCTTTTGGAGCATTCTCTCCAGGGAGATCGTATCTATCGGGATTATTTTAAGGCGCTTGCCGTCGGGACACCCACCCTTTCTCTGGCGGATTGCCCGGATTTAGGTCCCATTTTGTTTGCGTTGGCCGCCGCCTTAAACGGCGCGGTCTTTACTGATACCGCCCGGTTGAAGATCAAGGAAAGCGACCGCGGTGCCGCCATGGCGGAGGAACTGCAAAAATGCGGTGTCCGTCTGGTTTTGGAGGAAAATCGGATCATCGTCCCCGGCGGTCAGCTGGCGGCGCCTCATGCCGTCATTGACGGACATAACGACCACCGCATCGTCATGGCGATGGCGGTCATTGCCAGCCGCGTCGGCGGTACTATCGAGGGCGCTGAGGCGGTGGCGAAAAGCCTGCCGGACTTTTTTGAAAAACTTTCCGATTTGGGAATTGAGGTCATAAAACATGAAGCTGAATAAAAATGCAAATACCAATATATTGATCGTCGGTTTGGGACTTTTGGGCGGAAGCTACGCCCGTGCCTTAAAGAAAAAAGGCTACCACGTGGAGGCGATCACAAAGGAGCAGTCCTCGGTGGACTACGCCCTCCGGGAGGGGATCATTGACGCCGGCTCTACGCAGGTAGATCCTGCCATGCTGGATCGGGCAGAGCTGGTGATCTTTGCGCTGTATCCCCATGTCTTTATCGAGTGGATCCGGGAAAATCAACAGTTGTTTCGTCCCGGCACGGTGCTGACCGACGTCACCGGCGTCAAGGGGAGCGTGGTGTATGAGATCCAGGAAATGCTCCGGGCAGATGTGGAGTTTATCGCCGCCCACCCCATGGCAGGTAAAGAGGTCTACGGGGTGGAAAATAGTGACGACCGTATTTTTGAAAACGCCAACTATATCGTGGTGCCCACGGAGAAGAATACCGAGGAGGCCATCGCCCTTTGCGAAGAACTGGGGCACGAGCTGGGCTTTAAGACGGTCTCCCGGCTCAGTCCGGAGGAGCACGATGAAATGATCGCTTATCTTTCCCAGCTGACCCACTGCATTGCGGTGACCTTGATGTGTTGCCATGATAACGAGCACCTGGTGAAATACACCGGTGACTCCTTCCGGGATCTGACCCGGATCGCTAAGATCAACGATGTCATGTGGAGCGAGCTCTTTATGATGAATAAGGCGGATCTTTTGGCGGAGATGGATCTGTTTATGGAGAAATTTTCCGAACTGCGGAACGATCTCGAAAATGATAAAATAGACGAAATGCGCGCTATGATGCGGCTTTCCACTGCGCGGCGCAAACTTTTTGATCGGTGAGGTAAAGACTGATGATGAATATGGATTTTAAACGGAAGCTTCCCATTCCGAAGCTGGTCAAGGAGCAGTATCCGATGACGGAGGAGATGCTGGCGGTCAAGCAAAAACGCGATGAGGAGCTGCGCCGCATCTTTACCGGCGAAAGCGACCGCTTTTTGCTGGTGGTGGGTCCCTGCTCTGCCGATTTTAAGGAGTCGGTGCTGGACTATATCGGCCGCCTGCGCCTTTTGGAGGATAAGGTCAAGGATAAGATCATGATCGTCCCCCGCATTTATACCAATAAGCCCCGTACCACCGGCGACGGTTATAAGGGAATGCTCCATCAGCCGGACCCCAATGAAAAGCCGGATATGCTGAAGGGCATCCTGGCCATTCGGGACGTCCATATGCACGCCTTGGCAGACTATCAGTTCACCTGCGCCGATGAAATGCTCTATCCGGAGAATCATCGCTATCTTTCGGATCTGCTTTCCTACGTGGCGGTGGGGGCACGCTCGGTGGAGGATCAGCAGCATCGGCTGACCGCCAGCGGTCTGGAGATCCCTGTGGGAATGAAAAACCCCACCGGCGGTGATCTTTCGGTGATGATGAATTCCATTACCGCCGGTCAGCATTCCCATACCTTTTTGTACCGCGGTTGGGAAGTAGAGAGCAAGGGCAATCCCTTGACCCATGCCATTTTGCGCGGTTATATCGATAGCAGCGGCCGCTCTCTGCCCAATTATCATTACGAGGATCTTTTGAAGCTCAGCGAGCTTTACGCCAAGTCCGGTCTTGCTAATCCGGCGGTGGTGGTGGATACCAACCACGCCAATTCCGGCAAGCAGTTCCTGCAGCAGATGCGGATCGCCCGGGACGTGCTCTATAGCTGCGCCCAGAATAAGGATATCAAGAAGCTGGTCAAGGGTCTGATGATCGAAAGCTATATTGAGGACGGCGTCCAGAAGATCGGTGAATTCTGCTACGGAAAATCCATCACCGACCCCTGCCTCGGCTGGGATAAGACGGAAAAACTGGTTATGGAGATTGCCGAAAAATTATGAAAGCTTTAGCCTATATATTGAATGCTTTATCTTGGTAGGAATGCCATTGAATGATCTAAAAAGTGATATAAAAAGCCAACGGAGATCCATTTTGGACCTCCGTTGGCTTTTAGTGATATTCCGGCAGATATGATTGCTATGGGGCAATCGTGATATTTTATTTGCGTTAAACTTGCGGAGCAAATAGAACTCAGCGAGAAGCTGAATAAAACTGCGAAGCAATAAAACTTGCCGAAGGCAAATAAAACTGCGGCGCACCATGGGGTGCGCCGCATGACCAGGCCTGTAAGCCGAGTTCTGTCGAGAACAGTCATCTATCTGGGACGCCCGTTGCCGGACGCCTCAAGCCACGCTTTCGAAGTTCAATCGGGCGAGCCGCCCTCGCTTCTGTCGGTGTTGCATCGGATAGGGTTTACAGACCCCCTATGTCACCATAGGGCGTGGTGAGCTCTTACCTCGCCTTTCCATCCTTACCGCAAAATGCGGCGGTATATTTCTGTTGCACTCTCCCTGGAGTCGCCTCCGGTGGGCGTTACCCACTATCCCGGCTCGTGATGCTCGGACTTTCCTCCGCCACCTAAGTGACGGCGACTGTTCAGCCTGCTCATTGCCGTTATTATATCATAATTTTTCAAAAAAGTAAACAATGATATTTTGATGAATTTTCTTTGAAATATGTGTCACCTTTTTAGCAATGATTGACATTTTATTTTTATTATTTTATAATAAAAATATCACTTTGTATATGGAGGGGATTTCAATGAAAAAAAGATCCATAGCCATTTTACTTATTTGTTGTTTGCTGAGTTCTATGTTTCCGTTCAGCACCTTTGCGACGGAAGAAACCGCCGAGGCAACAGATCTGACAGATGCCCTTTGGGG
>JAZNVY010000130.1:0-2698 GCA_045593105.1 Eubacteriales bacterium | reverse complement strand
GAGAACCTCCATATCAATCGGCTGAGCGTGGAAAACGGAGATATCGCCATCGAGGGGGAGATCGACCGCTTTGGCTATGCCGATCTCAAGCAAAAGGGCGGTGTCTTTAAAGGGCTGTTTCACTGATGGAGACGTATCTTTCTCAGCAGGCCGCCGCCTTTCTTTGGTCGGTGGCGCTGGGCGGTGCCTTGGGGGTGGTATACGATTGGTTTCGGATCGGCCGTATCCTCAAGAAAAAATGGTGGCTGACCGTCTTTTTGGAGGATCTCCTCTTTGCTCTGGCGGCAGCGCTTTCTACCGCTTTTTGTTTTACCCTTACCAATTACGGACAGGTGCGCCTCTTCTTACTGATCGGGGAGGGGCTGGGATTTCTCGTTTACTATAATACCGTCGGGGTCTTGGTCGCCATGCAGGCACGGTTGGTGGCGCGTTTTTTGCGGTGGATCCGCGGTGTTTTATCCCGGTTTGGACGCTTTCTGGCAAAAAAACTAAAAAAATTTATGAATATTTTGAAAAAGCCCTTTATTTTTTTGAAAGAAAGGTGTAGAATGTTACTGTATTCTGTTTTGAGGAGGAAACGCCGGCTTGAAAACCAGAACCATCGCCAAGATGAATAAAGCCAAACGGGCAAAGAGAATGAACCCTGTTCTGCGGGGTCTTTTGATCGTTGCCCTGGTTTACGTTGCCGGTAACATGATCGCAACCTGCGTCAAGCTTCAGGTTCAGATCAAGGAGAAGCAGGCGGAGCTTGGCGAGGTGCAGGAGAAGATCTCTGCCCAGTCTGTTATCAACGAGGAATTGAACAACATCCTCAATGCGGAGATCGACAGTGCTTACGTGGAGAGCGTGGCGCGTGATATGGGCTACGGTACTGCCGGTGAGCGTGTTTACGAAAATATTACCGACGAATGATCCTGATTTTTTTCGGGATCATTTTTTCTTTTTGTCTAAAATAATAATTGACAATCTTTTTATAGAGTAGTATAATAATAAAAACAAAAAACGATCTTTAAGGCGATACCGTGATATCGGCAAGATTTTTCATAAAGGGGAGCGCTCCTGCGCTTTGTTTTGCTGAGCCTTGCCATCCGGTAAAGGCTTATTTTTTTGAAAGGAAACAGCATGAAAGCAATCATTTACAAAAACGGAATGATGCAGCACGGGGATCTTGAGGCTCCCGTCGTTTTGGCATCTCCTTCTGATGGTATTGCTGTCTTTCCCGGCTTTTGCGATGTGCACGTACATTTGCGAGAGCCGGGTTTTTCTTATAAAGAGACCATTGGAAGCGGTACTGCGGCCTGTGCTCGCGGCGGTTATACCGACGTCTGCGCCATGCCCAATCTCAACCCGGTGCCCGACTCGGCCGCCCATCTGGAGGAGCAGCTGAAGCTCATCGGGGAGCAGGCGGTCATCGGCGTTCATCCCTACGGTGCCATCACCGTCGGGGAGCTGGGCGAGGAGATGGCGGCGCTGGAAGAGATGGCGCCCAAGGTCATTGCCTTTTCCGATGACGGACGGGGCGTTCAGAACGAGGAAATGATGCGTGAGGCCATGCGGCGCGCCAAGGCCTTGGGAAAGATGATCGTCGCCCATTGCGAGGATAACGCCCTTTTACGCGGCGGTTATATCCACGACGGAGAGTATGCCAAGGCGCACGGTCATAAGGGGATCTGCTCTGAGAGTGAGTGGGGCCCCATCGCCCGGGATCTGAAATTGGCGGAGGAGATCGGGTGCGCTTATCACGTCTGTCACATTTCCACCAAGGAGAGTGTGGCGCTGATCCGGGATGCCAAAGCCCGGGGCGTGGACGTTACCTGCGAGACGGCACCCCATTATCTTTTGATGAACGATTCGATGCTGCAGGAGGACGGACGCTTCAAGATGAATCCGCCCATCCGCAGCGAGGAGGATCGCCTGGCTTTGATCGAGGGGATCAAAGACGGGACGATCGATATGATCGCCACCGACCACGCTCCCCACTCGGCGGAGGAAAAAGCCAAGGGGCTTGCAGGAAGTGCCATGGGGGTCGTCGGAATCGAGACCGCCTTTGCCGCCGCCTATACCGGACTGGTCAAGACCGGGATCATTACGCTGGAAAAGCTGGTTCAGCTATTGAGTGATAACCCCCGAAAGCGGTTTGGCTTGCCGGTCAACGGCTATACCGTCTGGGATCTCAACGAAGAGTACGAGGTGGAGCCGGAGGAATTCCTTTCCAAAGGACGCGCCACCCCCTTCGCCGGAGAAAAAGTCTTTGGCAGATGCCTTTTGACGGTTTGCGGCGATAAGATTGTGTATAATAAAGAGTAATAGATCGAGGAGGAAGTAGAAAATGCCTAAGAGAACAGACCTTAAGAAAATTTTGATCATCGGCTCCGGCCCTATCGTCATCGGCCAGGCGGCGGAGTTCGATTATGCAGGCACCCAGGCCTGCCTTGCCCTGAAGGAAGAAGGCTACGAAGTAGTCCTTTGCAACTCCAACCCTGCGACCATCATGACCGATACCACCATTGCGGATAAGGTTTATATGGAGCCTCTGACCTTGGAATACGTGGCGAAGATCCTGCGCTATGAGCGTCCCGACGCCATCGTCCCCGGCATCGGCGGTCAGACCGGTCTGAACCTGGCCATGCAGCTGGAGAAGAAGGGCATCCTCAAGGAGTGCGGCGTAGAGCTTCTGGGCACCAGCAGCGAAAGCATT
>JAZNVY010000129.1:0-4196 GCA_045593105.1 Eubacteriales bacterium | reverse complement strand
GTTCTGTGACCCAAGGAGTTGGATTGACCTGTTGTCTTCCTAAGACCGCTTGGCCTCCGACTTAGGGTAACGACCAGGTTCGTTTTGAACTGACTCTGAAGGCCTTTGCGCCTGATCTGCCCATCATCGCTCCCTGGCGTGAGTGGGACATCAAGTCCCGTGAGGAGGAGATCGCGTATGCTGAGGCACACAACATCCCCTTGAAGATCAACCGGGAGACCAATTATTCCAAGGATAAAAATATGTGGCATCTCTCTCACGAAGGGTTGGATCTGGAGGATCCTGCCAATGAACCGCTCTATAATAAACCCGGCTTTTTGGAGATGGGGGTCTCTCCCGAGATGGCACCCGATACCCCGACCTACGTGACCATTCACTTTGAAAAGGGTGTTCCCACCGCCATCGATGGGAAAGAAATGAACGGTGTGGATCTTATCTGGAAGCTCAATGAGCTGGGCGGTAAGAACGGCATCGGTCTTCTGCATATCGTGGAGAACCGCTTGGTCGGCATGAAGTGCCGCGGCGTCTACGAGACTCCCGGCGGTACCATCCTCTATAAGGCACATGAGATCTTAGAGACTCTCTGCCTGGATCGTGCTACCTCTCATTATAAGGCTCTGGTGGCTCAGAAGTTTGCTGAGATCATCTACGACGGCCAGTGGTTCACTCCGCTGACCAAGGCCATCATGGCTTTCGTGGACAGCACCCAGGAGACGGTGACCGGCGACGTCAAGCTGAAGCTCTATAAGGGCAACATGATCCTGGCCGGCGTGACCTCTCCCTACTCTCTCTACGATCCTGAGATCGCGACCTTTGATGAGGACGAGGTCTACGATCAGAAAGACTCTGCCGGCTTTATCAACCTCTTCGGTCTGCCGGTCAAGGTCAATGCTAAAATGAGAAAGAAAAACGGTTTGGAGCTGTAATGATTCATGGAAAAAATGTGGGCAGGACGCTTCCAGAAGGAACTGGATCGGGAAGCGGACGATTTTAATTCATCCATTCATTTCGATTGCCGGATGTTCCGGCAGGATATTGCCGGATCGGTGGCGCACGCCGGGATGCTGGCCAAGCAAGGGATCATCACCAAGGCGGAGGGCGAAGAGATCATCGAAGCCCTCGGCGGAATCCTTGCGGATCTGGAAAGTGGGGAACTGACCTTCGATATGCAGGCGGAGGATATCCATATGTTTATTGAGTCGGTGCTGACTAAGCGGATCGGGGACGTAGGCAAACGTCTGCACACCGCTCGGAGCCGTAACGACCAGGTGGCGGTGGACATCCGGCTGTATCTTCGGGACGAGACCAAGGAGATCATCGGTCTCATTAAAGAACTTTTGGCCGCCATTTTGGTGCAGGCCAAGGCTAATGCCGATGCCATCATGCCCGGCTATACCCATCTGCAACGCGCCCAACCCATCACCTTTGGTCATCATCTCTTGGCATACTGCATGATGCTGACCCGGGACTGCGGACGGCTGGAAGACGCCATTAAGCGGATGAATCAAAATCCTTTGGGCTCCTGCGCGCTGGCCGGTACCACCTACGATACCGATCGGGCGGCTACCTCTGAGGCGCTGGGCTTTGACGGGTATACCCTCAATAGCATCGACGGCGTTTCCGATCGGGATTTCTGCCTGGAGCTGATGAGCGCTTACGCTATGATCATGATGCATCTTTCCCGGTTTTCGGAGGAGATCATCCTCTGGTCCAGCTGGGAGTTTAAATTTGTGGAGCTGGACGACAGTTATACCACCGGCTCCAGCATCATGCCCCAAAAGAAAAACTCCGATATGGCGGAGCTGGTGCGGGGCAAGACCGGTCGGGTCTATGGCGATCTGGTGGCACTGCTGACCACCCTCAAGGGACTGCCCCTTGCATACAATAAGGATATGCAGGAGGATAAGGAAGCCATCTTTGACAGCGTGGATACCGTCAAGAAGTGCCTTAGGATATTTGCGCCGATGGTACGCACCATGAAGACCATCCCTGAAAATATGTATGCGGCGGCCGGTAAGGGCTTTATCAACGCCACCGATCTCGCCGATTACCTGGTCAAGAAGGGGATGCCCTTCCGTACGGCTTATAAGATCGTCGGGCAGACGGTGGCGAAGGCCATCGAGGAAAACACCGTCCTGGACGATCTGCCCCTTGCGACCTTAAAGAAGTTTTCACCTCTTTTTGAAGAGGACGTTTATAGCGAGATTTCGCTGGAGACCTGTGTAGAAAAGCGCATCTCCGCCGGCGGTACCGGCCCTCAGTCGGTGGCGGCGCAGATCGCGTTTGTTGAGGAGTTTATCAAATGAAAAAAGTATTTATAGACGGCAGTGCCGGTACCACCGGTCTGCGTATCCGGGAACGGCTGGAGAGCCGCCCCGATATCGAGCTTCTTACCTTGACCGAGGAGAACCGCAAGGATCCGAAGGCCAGAAAAGAGATGCTCAATCAGGCGGATATCGCTTTCCTTTGCCTGCCGGATGAGGCGGCTATTGAAGCGGTGGGGATGATTGAAAATCCCAATACTGTCGTATTAGATACTTCTACAGCGCATCGTACCAATCCGGCGTGGTGCTACGGTTTTCCGGAGCTTTCCGCAGGTCAATGGGAGGCGGTCAAAAACGCCAAGCGTATTGCGGTCCCCGGTTGCCATGCCAGCGGCTTTATTGCGCTGGTGGCGCCCTTGGTGGCGGCAGGTGCGCTCCCCAAGGATGCCTTGCTGACCTGCCATTCCATCACCGGCTACAGTGGCGGCGGTAAAAAGATGATCGCCCAGTATGAGGACAGTGAACTGGATCCCCTGCTCACCGCACCCCGGCAGTACGCCCTCGGTCAAAAGCATAAGCATCTGCCGGAGATGAAGGTGATGGCAGGCATTGAGAATGATCCCATTTTCTGCCCCATCGTATCTAATTTCTATAGCGGTATGGCGGTGACGGTTCCCCTCTTTAAGAGCCAGCTTAACGAAGGCTTTGGCATGGAAGAACTGAAGGAGATCTACCGTAAGCAGTATCAAGGTCCCATGGTGGTCTGGAGCGAAACACCGGACGACGACGGATTCTATTCCGCCGAAGCCTTTGGGGAGAGCGATAAAATGGAGATCACCGTCCAGGGCAATGAGGAGCGGATCCTGCTCTTGGCTCGGTACAATAATCTGGGTAAAGGCGCATCCGGCGCTGCATTGGAGTGCATGAACCTGGTACTGGGGGATGCACCGGATAAGAATTTGGAGTAACGAAATGAAAATAGTTAAAGGAGGCGTGGTTGCCCCACATGGATTTCGCGCAAGCGGTATTCATTGCGGCATCCGCAGAAATAAGACGAAAAAAGATCTGGCGCTGATTTTTAGCCGGGTACCGGCTCATGCGGCGGCGGTCTATACCACCAATCTGGTGAAGGGCGCGCCTCTCACCGTCACCAAGCAACATCTGAAAAACGGTATTGCTCAGGCTGTTATCTGCAATAGCGGCAACGCCAATACCTGCAATGCAAACGGTATTGAGGTGGCGGAGGAGATGTGTGCCCTGGTGGGGGAGCAGTTGAAGCTTTCGCCTGAGGACGTCCTGGTGGCGTCTACCGGCGTTATCGGTCAGCCCCTGGATATTACCCCCATCAAGAACGGCTTGGAAACGCTGGTTCATAACTTGGGCAAGGAGCTTTCAAACGGTCATGCTGCTGCAGAGGCCATCATGACCACTGATACTGCAATTAAAGAGATCGCGGTAGAGTTTACCGTCGATGGAAAGGTCTGTCGGTTGGGCGGTATCGCCAAGGGAAGCGGTATGATCCATCCCAATATGGCCACCATGCTGGTCTTTTTGACCACCGACTGTGCCATCAGCGCAGAGATGCTGCAAACGGCGCTTTCTGCCGACGTGCAAAATACTTTTAATATGACCAGCGTGGACGGCGATACCTCCACCAACGATATGGTGACCATCCTTGCCAACGGACTTGCCGGCAACCCCATGATCACCAAAGAAGGGCAGGCCTTCGATATCTTTATGAAGGCGCTTAATACCGTGACGGTTCAGCTTTGCCGCTGGATCGCGGCGGACGGCGAGGGTGCCACCAAGCTTTTGGAATGTAAGGTGACCGGTGCGCCGGAGCTGGGTATTGCCAAGACGGTGGCGAAGAGTGTCATCTGCTCCTCGCTGACCAAGGCGGCGATGTTTGGCGCCGATGCCAACTGGGGCAGA
>JAZNVY010000128.1:0-6036 GCA_045593105.1 Eubacteriales bacterium | reverse complement strand
ACGAGACCTTTACAACATCAAAAAATTCTTCGCTTTCGCTAGATATTTTTTGTGTTGTTGCAGCTGCTAACCTGCTCGCTTTATCTGCCAAAGGGCAGCGCTTCGCAGTCGCAACTACCAACTGAGCTAAAGGTGCATATTTACTTAAATAAGCAAGAGTTAGTATACCAATCTATCCTTGATTTGTCAAGAGTTTTTTCGAAAAAACTTCAAATTTTATTGGTGCACACAAGTCTTTGGAATAAATGTTACACTTTTTAAGTTGCGAAAAAGTTTCGTGACCGGAACCGTTGAATTTTTGTTTTTATGATGATAGAATTTAAATATTATCTAAAGGAAAGGTAAATGATATGATTACCCCCAATCAATTTATTGGCAAAACTGATTTCCAATCCATTCAAAATGCAGTAGATTATGCCCATAAAAATGGTTATAATTCCGTAACGATTCCCCGAATCAACGAGCGCACGGGGGAGCCGATATGGAACATTGACCGGGCGATCATCCTGCCCTCAGAGATGGAGATCGTTCTGGATAATGCCCATCTTCGTCAGGCGGACGGATGTATGGATAATATTTTTCGTTGTTTTGCCGATCCGGAGAAGGAGGGGCATACCCTTTCGGAGCAAAAACATAATATTACCATCCGTGGTACCGGCCATGCGGTGCTGGATGGCGGAAACCCCAACGGTTTGACCCAGAAAACAAGCTTGGTAGACGGCAATCCTCACGTATCCCGTAATAATTTGATCCTTTTCTATAATATTCGTGGCTTTGTGATTGAAAATCTGGAGCTGCGCAATCAGCGCTGGTGGGCGATCAATCTGCTCCATGCAGAGCGTGGTCGTATTTCGCAAATTCATTTTGCGGCAGAGTGCGATCGTCGCAACCAAGATGGGATCGATCTCCGGTTGGGCTGCAGTAATATCCTGATTGAAAAGATTACGGGACAGGCAGGGGACGACGTGGTGGCATTGAGTGCCATCGACCATCCCGAAAACCGTCAGGGAATGGGCTGGATGTATCGGGTTGAGGAGCACGAAATCGATATTCACGATATTATTATCAGGGATATTATCGCCACTTCGGTGGAGTGTTCTGTCATCGGCATCCGCAATACCGACGGAAAAAAGATCTATAATATTACCATTGATAATATTCATTGTAATGATAATTATGCCGCTGAGGACGGCAAGCTTTATCCCGATTATCCTAAGTTCAGGCTTCCCCAGTTTGACATCAATCGTATTCGGAGGAGTAATGCCCCTTATACCTTGATTCGCATTGGTCAGCCAGGTTATTTTATGGACCGCCCCAATATGCTGGGCGAGGTCTATAATATCCACGCCACCAATCTGCATATGCATATGGGGTGTGTTGTTCTCTGCAATGTTTCGCTGGAGAATAGCTATTTCGGTAATATCTACGCCGAAAACGATGTGGACTATATCTTTACCACCAAAGAAGCCCGGGCTGATAGGCAGTATGGCGCCGATCTCCGCAATGTGGTAATTGAAAACGTCTTTTATCAAAATAACGACAATGATTTTGCTACCGCATTCGACTTTGATATCAATGCTGAATCTCATAGGGCGGAGAACGTGGTGATTCGCAATGCCTTTTTAGGCAACTGTAAAAAGATCTTCAATATGAAGTGTGATGGGAAAGTCTATTATTCCGGTCTTTATGGCGCAAACGTGGAAAAAGAAAACGGAATCATTAAAAGAGAGCGATAATCGCTCTCTTTTTTATTGCAAAATAGATGGATCTATGGTAAAATAGCATTGTTTATAATGGGTAATATGACGTTTTTTAAAAGGAGTCCAAATGGAAATTTTTAATCTAACACTTAGTCAAATGCTGATGATGTTCACGCTGATTGCGGTAGGTTTTATCCTTCGTAAAAAATGTGTCCTGCCGGAGAATGCGGGGACGGTTCTTTCCAAGGCAGAGACCTGGATCTTTGTTCCGGCGCTTTCCTTGTTTAATATGATCAATAAATGTACGGTGGAGAGCTTTTCCAAAAACTGGACGCTGATGCTCTACGGTGCGATTGCCGTCATAGCGGCGATTGGGCTGGCTTATCCTTTGTCTGCACTCTTTTTCAAAAAGAAGGATCGCGGAAGCTACCAGCAAAACGTTTATAAATATGCGCTGACTTTCGGGAATTACGGTTTTATGGGTAATTTTATCGTCCTGGGGATCTGGGGCAATGATATGTTTTATAAGTATGCGCTCTTCACCTTTATCGTCGGTATTTTCTGTAACAGTTGGGGAATGTACGTCCTTATTCCAAAGGATAAGAGTGCCGGCCTTGCAGCGAACCTGAAAAAAGGACTTCTGACACCGCCTATCATCGCATTGGTGGCAGGTATTATCCTGGGTCTTTTGAACGTGAAGCAGGTGATGCCGGACTTCTTACTGAGTGCGCTTGAAAATGCCAGCAAATGCCAGGGACCGGTGGCAATGGTGCTGGCAGGCTTTGTCATCGGTGGCTATGACTTTAAGGAACTGATCACCAATAAGAAGGTCTACGTGGCGACGGCGCTGCGGTTGGTGGTGATCCCGGCGGTGATGATGCTGGTACTGCATTTCTTAGGAACCTCCAAGGAAATTATGACCTTAGCGCTGATCTGTTTTGCAACACCTCTGGGACTGAATACCATCGTCTATCCGGCGGCATACGGCGGCGAGACCAAGACCGGGGCTTCCATGGCGATGATCTCTCATACCCTTTCGGTGATTACCATTCCGTTGATGTATTTAGTGTTTATTGTATTATTATAAGGAGAAAAAATGTCCACTAAAATTATTATGGTGCGCCATGGTTTCAGCATGGCTAATGAGCAGGGCAAGTTTGCAGGCCATTGGGATATCGAACTGACGGAGCTTGGCAAAAAGCAGGCAGAGAAAGCCGGTGCTTATTTTAAGGAGCATCCGGTGGATGCCATTTATTCCAGTGACCTTTTGCGCGCTTATCAGACAGCGGAGCCCATTGGAAAAGCCTTGGGACTTCCAATTCATAAAGAAACCGGACTCAGAGAGATCCGCGCCGGGGAATGGGAGGGTATCTCTTTTGATGAGATGGCGATTCGCTATCCTAAGGAGGCGGAGATTTGGGTCTCTGATATCGGTCGTAGCGGATGCCCCGGTGGTGAGAGCGTGGTAGAATTGACGGAACGGATCGTTGGAACAGTCCGCCGTATTGCAGAAAAGCATGACGGACAGACCATTTGCATCACCACCCATGCCACCCCCATCCGCGCCCTTTGTACCGTCGCATCCGGAACTCCTGTGGAAGAAATGGTTAAAGTGCCTTGGGCAGCCAATGCGTCTATCAACGTATTTGAGTACGAAGACGGTGCTTTTAAGGCGATTGAATTGGACGTGGTGGAGCACTTGGGTGATCTTCTGACCCAGCTTCCCGCCAACGTCTGATAGGAGAAGAAGATGAGCATATTCACAACGACTTTAAGCCAGATGGCGTTTCTTTTTTCGCTGATCATCATCGGTTATCTTTTGGCGAAATGCGGCGTTGTTCAGAGCAATGCCGCCGGCGTGCTTGCTAAGATGGAAAATTACGTATTTATCCCGGCATTGGTCATGGTGACCTTTATTGAGAAGTTTACCCTCCAAAGTCTTTCCACTATGTGGAAGCCCTTTTTGATCAGCTATATTACCCTCGGTGCAGCTATTCCTTTGGCGTTATTGACTGCATTATTACTTTCAAAAAAGGACCGCTATATCCGCAATATCTATACCTACGGTCTTTGCTTTTCCAACTTCGGATTTATGGGAAATGCTATTGTCAGCCAGTTATACCCCGATTATTTCTTTGAATATCTGATCTTTACCCTGCCACTTTGGATGGGAATCTACGTCTGGGGCGCGCCCTCCTTGCTGATGAGCGAGAGCGGGCAAAAAATGACCTTGGCGCAGCGCTGCAGATCGTTTTTTAATCCCATGTTCATTGCCATGATCGTGGGGATGGTGATCGGGCTTTCGGGAATCGCGGTTCCCGGATGGATCGGGACGATGCTGAATTCTGCAGCCGACTGTATGTCCCCGGTGGCGATGCTTTTGACCGGTATCACTGTGGCGTCCACCGATTTAAAAAAGACTTTCACAAATTTCAAGATCTATCTCATCTCAATTGCAAGATTGATCGTATTTCCGCTGTTTGCGATGGCGGTGCTGTATTTTATCCCCATGCAAAAGTCCACTTTGATCTGCTTGATCTGCTCGGTGGCGATGCCCTTGGGGCTGAACACCATCGTGATCCCCAGCGCCTATGGCAAGGATACTACTGAGGCGGCAGGGATGGCGATCGTATCCCATCTGCTCTCTTGCCTGACCATCCCGGTGATCCTGCTTTTGATGTCTAAACTGCTATTTTAACGGTGTAAAATTACACCCTCGTCGAAATTTAAAACGACGAGGGTGTTTTTTATTGTTTACAGGGACCGGTGGTTTCCCGGACGATCAGACTGCCATCGATCGTAATATTTGAGCCGGCGCAGTAATAAGGATTATCCATTTTCTTTCTCAGGAGCGCGCAGGCCATATCGCAAATGGCATTAGACGATTGGTCAATGGTGGTGAGGGGCTTATCCAGATGCTCAGCAGTGGGAATGTTATCCGAGCCGATGACTGAAACGTCTTCCGGCACCCGTAGTCCGTGCTGTTTCAGCGCTTTGATGACACCGATTGCAATATAGTCGTAGGCGCAGATGATGGCGGTAAAGGGCTTTTTCCTTTTCAAAAGCTTTTCCACACCGTCCAGACCGGCTTCTTCAAAGCGACCTTCAGCCAGGATCTGCAATTCCGGAGAGAGGTCATAACGCTCCATGGCATAGAGAAAACTTCGCTGGTATTTGGCAGTCAGGTTTTCTCCGATAAAAGCGATGTTTCGATGCCCCAACTCCTTGAGATGGGAGACCGCAGAACACATCGCCTTGCGATGATTGGTACGTATTACGTCGGTATGGGATAATTCTCTGTTTCCGCTGATCGCCACCACCGGTACATCGACACCTTTTGGAATCGGTTGGTAAAGTCCGTAGGTGATGATACCGTCCACCTGGGTGACGGTGGCGTGAAATTGGATCAACTCCTGCTGTTTTTTGCGGTCAAAGTCATCGGTGGAGATGATAATGTCGGTATTACGGGAGGCAAAATAGGACTTGATATACTCCAGCTGTGCACTGTAAAAAGCGCTGCCGATCTCATGGCAGATCACCGCCACCACTCTTTTTTCATATTTCTCTTTATAATATTTATGAAAGCATCCATGCTTTTTGGCAATGGCAAAAATCTTTTCTTTGGTTGCGTCGCCAACGTCTTTGGCATTTTTAAACGCTTTGGAAACGGTTGCGACCGAAACGCCGGCTTCTTTGGCAATATCCTTTAGTGTCATCCAATTCACTTCCTTTGCTCTATTTTAACAAGTGTTTATTAAAAAATCAATCGTTACGAAAAAGTTTCGTAACGATCTTTGTTGCTTTTTAGATTAAAACTGTTATAATGAAGAAAATTGGAGGTATTTAGAATGAAAGTTGATTTTAGCAATATCATCGGCAAGATCAAGCCGATGCACGCAGTGGGCGGCGCGCCCTATTATGGCAATACTTATGACCTTTGCAGGTATTTGCAGGAAGCGCATATTCCCTATAGCCGTCTGCACGATCAAGGGATTTATGCTATGCGTCCCAAGGTGGATATTCCCCACGTTTTTCCAAATTTTGCGGCGGACGTAGAGGATCCTGCCTCCTATGATTTTGAATATACCGATCATATGCTCTCTGAGCTTTTGAAGTATGACTGCGTTCCCTATTATCGCTTGGGCGTCACCATCGAGAATGCAGTGCGCCAGGGCTTCAAGCCCCGTCATATCTATCCCCCTGCAGATTTCAAAAAGTGGGCAAGGATCTGCGAGCATATCATCCGTCACTATAACGAAGGCTGGGCGGATGGCTTCCATTATGACCTGAAGTATTGGGAGATTTGGAACGAGCCGGAAAACGGTTATCCCGGAGC